>JAKSBG010000244.1 GCA_022361255.1 Verrucomicrobiales bacterium | reverse complement strand
TCAGCGCGCCATCGCCGGAATCAACCGGCAGCGGAAACCCGACCACAGCTATCTCTACGGAGAATATCTGAAGTTGCGTCCGTTCTATGGAATCAATCGTCCCGCCGGAAGTCTGGCTCGTTCCCAGTCCTGCAACTACGCCTTGCGGATCTGGGGTGACGAAACTATCACCGACGAGGTGATGAACGAATGGCTCGTCCGGCTCGGTAAACGAAACGGGTGGCTCGACATTGGCCGCAAACGCCCGGTTCCTCATGAAGCCTGGTTCGCAGTTGCGGGGTACTTTTTCTATTACGGCCATTGCTATGCCGCCTACTGCATTGAAACTCTGCCGGAGAAACAACGAAAGCCGCATCAGGAAATGCTTGCGGGTATTTTGCTAAATCTGCAGGAGAACGATGGATCCTGGTGGGATTTTCCGTTTTATTCCTACCACCAGCCCTATGGGACGGCCTTTGCGGTAATGGCTTTGAGCCGGTGCCGGTGACCCTTCGCTTTATTTTGTCCGAATCTCGTTTATCGAGTGGAAATGCGCACCAGCGATTTCGATTACGATCTCCCGGAGGAACTCATCGCCCAGCGGCCGCCGGAGCGGCGGGGTGAATCGCGTATGATGGTGATTGATCGCCATTCCGGCCGCATCGAGCACCGGCAGTTCGCCGATTTTCCCGGCTTCGTGAAGGAAAACGATATGCTCGTAATGAACGACACCCGCGTCGTCGCGGCCCGTTTTTTTTCCAACGACGGTTCGCGGGAGATTCTGCGGGTCGACATGATTTTACCGACGCGGTGGAAGTGCCTCGTGCGACCCGGGAAAAAATTCAAAGTCGGGAGGACCGTCGAAATTGGCGATTCCACCGGCACGGTGATGGAGATTTGCGAAGAAGGCGGTGAGCGCATCATCGAATTCGACCGTGCCCCGAGCGATGAAACCGACGGGCATCTCGCTCTTCCCCCCTACATCGATCGACCTGATGGCGTCGAAGACCGGGAGCGTTACCAGACCGTGTATGCCAATGAAGAAGGGGCGATTGCCGCACCGACTGCCGGGCTGCATTTTCCGGAGGAAATGATCGCGGCGCTCCCCCACACTTTTGTGACGCTGCATGTCGGAATCGGGACCTTTCGCCCCGTTTCTGTCGAAGACGTGACGGAGCATCACATGCACTCGGAAAAGTATTCGCTCGGCTCCGATGCGGTGGAGAAGATCAAAACGGCGGACCGGATCATTTCGGTGGGAACCACGGTTGTCAGAGTTTTGGAATCCTGTGGCAAATCGGCGGGAAAGAGCGGGCTGAAGGCGCAGCGGGGGGAGACGGATATCTTCATCTATCCGCCGTACGAATTTCAAATCGTTGATTCTCTTCTCACCAATTTCCACCTGCCCAAGTCGACCTTGCTCATGCTTGTCAGCGCGCTCGCAGGGAAGGATTTGATGCTGGAGGCCTACCGGAAAGCCGTCGAGGAGCGATATCGCTTCTTCAGTTACGGGGATTGCATGCTGATCATTTGAACAATTTTTTACGTAAATCGGGGTTGTTTCGAAGGGCAATTAGCGGTAAAAATAGGGGAACACACAACTTTGGTGTCGCCTGATTGAAGCGCGGTATCAAAGCACCAACAGACCGCACATGTTTCACTTCCTCGCCCAAAAGCGTTTGCAGAGCCGTGGATTTTCCAGTGGCCGGAAACGCCGAAAACCGAATGAGACCGCTCTCTCGGCGGCTCTTCGTTCTTCGTTTCAGGTTTGCCTCCTGCTGTTTGTCCTCTTCGCGGCACTGGTGTCGGGATGGATCATTCTTTCCGGCAGCCCGAGTTCGCTGTTTGCGGGCAATCCGCTCCAGGCGGTCGTCGTGGTTACCGTGATCACCGCCACCCTGATGATTCACTGGCACGTGAGTTTGCCGCAGACGTTCCGGCAGAACTCCCGGGTCACGCTCATGCTGACGATTATCGTTTTTCAGCTCCTGCTGGTAAAACTTTCCGAGTATGTCGCTTCGACCTTTGCTCCCGGCGGGGGATTCCAGTTTCTCGTCGAGCCTTACATTTTCGCACCGATGGTGCTTTCGCTACTCGTCGGTCGCCGCCACGGGACTTTCGCGGTGGTCTACGCGAGTCTTTTCGGAGGAATGACTGTGGCGCGGGACGACGCCTTCGTTTTTATCATCTTTTCGATGATCTGCGGTTTCGTGGCGATCTACCTGACCAATCAGGTGAGAAAACGAAGCCGTCTTGTCGGTGCCGGAACCTATGCCGGGCTGGCCTGCGTTCTGCTGGCATTCACTCTTGGTCAAATTCAGTGGCCGGGATTCGAGGCTTCGCTGGCCCAGTGGGAGATGGTGGGGAAACAGGCTCTCTCCGCCATTCTCGTCGCGACTTTAACCGCTGTCGTTGTCAGCGGTTTGCTGCCGCTGTTGGAGGCGGTATTCCGCATTACGACAGATGTTTCCTGGATCGAGCTGGCTGATCTGAACCATCCTCTTCTCAAGCAGATGACGATTGAGGCACCGGGGACCTATCATCACAGTCTCGTTGTCGCAACGCTGGCGGAGACGGCTGCGGAGGAGATCGGAGCGAATGCGATCATGTGTCGGGTTTGCTCCTATTTCCACGATATCGGAAAGATGAACAAACCGGCCTACTTCGTCGAGAATATTGGTGATGCCCCGAACCCGCACGACGAGCTGACTCCGAACATGAGCGCTCTTATCGTCATGGCTCACGTGAAGGACGGTGTTGATATGGCGATCAAGCACAAGCTGAATCCTCAGATCGTAAATGTGATTCAGGAGCACCACGGCACATCACTGATTCAGTTTTTTTACCACCGCGCTCTCAAGTTGCGCGACGAGGTGAAGCAGCAGTTTGAAGAAGGCAAAGCGCACGAGGAGGACATTCCTGAAGTGAAAAAGGAAAGTTTTCGTTACGCCGGGCCAAAACCGCGGACGCGGGAAAGTGCGATCATCAGTCTGGCAGACTCGGTCGAAAGCGCCTCGCGAAGCCTGCAAAAGCCGACACCGAAGAAAATCGATGAATTGATCGAATCCATTTTCCGCGACCGCCTCAACGACGGACAGCTTGATGACGCTGCGTTGACCCTCGAGGATCTGGCCACGATCAAAAGGAGTTTTGCGACGACTCTTCGCAGCATGATGCACACCCGGATCGAATACCCGAAAATCGAAGAGGGTGCGGAGAAAGGGAAAAAGAAGCCGCGCAAAGCGAAAGCGGGCGAGTCAAAGCCGGGCAACGGAGAGAAGGCGAAGGAGGAACCCGGCGCGGATTCCGCAAAGAAAAACGGCGGAGCCAGAGAGGAAGAGATCGCAACGCGCTGATCGACTCCGGAAATCAGAGCGGGTGATGGGGGATTCAGCACCGGAAATTGAATTGTTTGACCATGCCGGCGGGAACCGGGTGCGGCTGGACTGGCTCACTGCGAAGGCGACCGCAGCTTTGCCGGATTGTCTCCGATCGGTAGGGAGCGAGGAGCCGATGTTGCCTCAGCTGGATAAGGTGGAGATCTCGCTCGTGGATGACGAGACGATTGCCAGGGTCCATGGCGACTTTCTCAATGATCCGACTGCGACGGACGTGATCACCTTTCACCACGGCGAAGTCCTGATCAGCGTCGATACGGCGGAGAGGGAAGGGCCGGGACACGGAAACCCGGTGGAGGAGGAGGTTCTTCTTTATCTCATACACGGTCTCCTCCATCTTAATGGCCACACCGACCTGGATGAGCCGGAACGCGAGAAAATGCACGAGGTTCAAAATGCCATTCACCGGAACGCGCTGACGGAACATTGATTTGACTTGAATTTCCTGTGATCTGATTCGTCTTTCCTCACCTATGGACTGGTTTTACGCAAAGAACGGCCAACAGAACGGCCCGGTGGAAAAAGAGAAGCTGGAAGAGCTTTTTCGAAGCGGGCAGATTTCTTCGGGCGATCTTGTCTGGAACGATTCCATGGCGGACTGGGCACCGATCGGTACGCTTCCCGAGTTTTCCGACACAGGAGCCCCCGCTTCCCCGGCGGAATCTCCCGCAGCCGGTTCACCGACTCTCGCTGCAGAAGCGGCGGCAACTGTTTCCCAGAGTCAGCTCTCACCGGCTCCGGCACCCGCCTATACCGGGGAGAAGATTCCGAATTATCTTTGGCAGTCGATTGTCGCTATCATTTTCTGCTGTCTTCCCGCAGCCGTGGTCTCGCTCGTCTATGCGATCAAGGTTGATCCTGCCGTTGCGACCGGAGATATCGCTGCTGCGAAAGAAGCGTCCAAAAACGCAAAAATGTGGTTCTGGATCGCGTTCGGCGTCGGACTGGTTGTGAACATCATTTTCTTCGCCTTTGGCATTATCGGTGCGATTGCAGAGGAAGCGAACATGTGATGCCGGCCGCTGCCAAGTGGAGCCTGACTTTTGCTGTTCTGCTCGTCGGGCTGGTGCTCGCATCTTATCTTCTCCGTGCGGATCTTGGAGCGGGAAATCACTTCCTGCCGAAATGCGTTCTGAAATCTCTGACGGGACTGAACTGTCCCGGCTGTGGTAACACGCGGGCGGCTCAGGCCTTGCTTCGGGGCGATGTCGCGGGGGCTGTTCAGCAGAATGTGCTGTTCATTGTTTCCCTTCCGTTTCTCTTCTACTGGGGCGCAAAAACCTGGGTGAACTGGGTCTTTCCCGGAACGTGGAAACCGATCCCCTTTTTCCAAAACCTTCGTTGGAAGCAGCGCTACTCGGTTGCGCTCATCATCCTTTTGATCGCATTTTCGGTTTTGCGGAATGTCCCGATCCCTCCTTTCACCTGGCTGGCCCCGGTTCCGGTGGAGTCCCGGATTCAGACTACAGACCGCCTTTCTCCAGATCGCGCATCGCGGCTCCCAAATGGCGGGCCATCAAAGGCGCAGTGACGGAAGACTCCGCGACGGATTCCCGGTCGCGGGCGACTTCAGCGGCGCGCCCGATTAGCCAGCTACCCACGCATGCTGCGTCGTGCGTGCTGAGGCCCTGCCCGATCAATGAAGCGCAGACACCGGTTAGCACGTCGCCCATTCCGCCACTCGCCATACCGGGGTGACCGGTCGTGTTCAGCTCTACGGGGTGGCGGGGTGTGGAAATGGCAGTCCGGGATCCCTTGTGCAGAAGGGTAACGCCCCACTCCTCTGCAAGTTTCCGGGTGAGGGTGACCCGGTCGTCGTCGCAATCGGCCAACCGTTTCAATTCGCCCGGATGAGGCGTGAGAAGACGGTTCGCGGGCAGGTCGGAAAGAGATCGGCCGTCTTTCGCCAGGGCATTGAGTCCGCCCGCGTCGACGACCATGGGCAGCGGATTTGACCAGATTTGATCGATCAGATCTTCGCGGGGGGATGCTCCCAACCCGGGGCCGATCGCGAGCACGTCGGTTTCCTGTTCCAGAATATCACGAACAGATCCAACCGGGCGAACCATAACCTCCGGCGGGCATTTGGCCGCCACAAGTGGGAAGATGTCATTCTCGACAAAGAGCGTCGTCAGGCCGGCCCCGGTATGGGAGGCTCCGAGGGCAGTGAGTATCGCCGCTCCGGTCGTGCCCGGGGCGCCGGCGACAATGGAAACGCGTCCTGCCTTTCCTTTGTGAAAATCGAAATCCCTGCGCAGAAGGCGCGGCCGGAGATTGGACGGGAAAAGAAAACGAATCGAATCATCGCCCTCCACCGGGATGCCGAGCGGAACCTCGACAAGGCGACCGACGTGATTGATCGAGCGCTCCCTTGTGAAACCGGTTTTGGCAGCGGTGATGGAAAGCGTGTAGTCGGCGACAACGGCGCCGTCGTAAGGTTCTCCGGTATCTCCGTCGAGGCCGGTCGGGACATCAATGGCGAAGCAGGTCGCGAATTCTGTCCTGCGGATATTGTTGAGGCGGTCCGCCATTTCACGGATGCCGCCGCGCAGGGGACCGCTTGCCCCGATTCCAAGCAGACCGTCGACGAGAACGAGCTCATTACCGCTATTCGAAGTGTCGGCTTCCGGTTCAGCGCGAAATTCTCCTTCTTTCTTCTTCCCGAGCTCAGGCAGCCCTTCAGGGCCGTGAGAATAGTGGATGTTGATCTGCCAGCCGCGGCGTTTTAACCAGCGGGCGACTACGAGCGCGTCGCCGCCATTGTTCCCTTTTCCGCAGAAAATTTCCGCGTTCGCCGGTCGGGGAAAGAAAAAAGAAATCGCGTCTGCGCATTTCCTGCCGGCTTCATCCATATAAGGTTCGGCGGACCGGTCGCCGGTGAAAAAGGCGGCCTCGGCGCGGGCCATTTCCTCGCAGCTTACCACCATAGAACCGCCGGAGATC
>JAKSBG010000241.1 GCA_022361255.1 Verrucomicrobiales bacterium | reverse complement strand
CCGGTTAAAGTCGCCATTCGGACGATAGCGGCGTTCAGGTCGCGGAAGTTTCCTGACCAGGCGCTGGCGGGATCCTTCGCGAAGCGGAGAAATGCCTCGTAGCCTTCCCGATTGAACGCAACCCGGCGTCCCGTTTTTCGCTCCCACTCGCTGAGTTCGAATTCGATATTCGGCTCGATGTCCTCCCGGCGTTCCCGCAGACCGGGAAGCTCGAAAAGCCAGAGATTCAGCCGGGCGAACAAATCGGCACGGAACTTTCCGCTCGCGACGTCATCGATGAGGTCGCGGTTGGTTCCTGACAGAAGCTGAAAGTCGCTGGTCTCTTCGCGATCCGATCCGACCGGGAGAAAGCGTTTCTCCTCCATCGCGCGCAGCAGCATGCTTTGTTCATCGAGTCCGAGTTCGCCGATTTCATCGAGAAAAAGAACACCGCGGTCCGCCGATTTCAGCAGCCCGGCTCTGGCAGACGATGCTCCGGTAAAGGCACCCTTGCGATGCCCGAAGAGTGTAGACATCGCCGTGTCGCCACGAAGGGTGGAGCAGTTCAACTCGACAAAAGGCCCCTCGACCTGGTTCCTCTGTCGCTTCAGATCGTAGATGCGTCGTGCCAGTCGGGTCTTTCCTGCACCGGTTGGTCCGGCCAGAAGGATGGGGGCGGTCGAACGGATCGCGACTTTCTCGATGCGGTCGATCATGTCATTGAAGGCGCGGTTTTTCGTAGCGATTCCGCTCTTCAGGAATTCGGAACCCTCCTCCGACTCGCGCCGGAACCGTTCCGCGAGGCGGTCGTAGCGGCTCAAATCCAAATCGATGATGGCATACTCGCCCGGCTCCCGACTGCGGGTTTTTCCGCGGGGAGGAGAGAGTTGCAGGAGACGGGCCGGGAAGTGCCGGCTCTCCGTCAGAAGAAAGAGGCAGATCTGCGCAACGTGCGTTCCGGTCGTGATGTTTACGAGGTATTCCTCGCGATCGAGATCAAAATCGTAGTCGCGGGCAAACTGAAACAGGGCTTCGAAAACCTCTTCGAAATTCCACGGATCACGAGGTTCGATCAGTTGTTCCCGCACTTCCGTTTCCGGAGAAATCTCAGCGAGATCAGCGACAATCTGTTTCGTCAGGTTCTTCGAGCGGCGGGTTGTGAAGAGCTCGATCCGGTCCACGAGAAGGTCCGGGAACTGTCCCAGCGCAACTGTGGGCCGCCATCGTTTCCACCTGTTCTCGGCAGTTCCCGAATCAAGCGTGGTTCCGAGGAAATTCAGGATGACGGTCTTCTTCATGGTGAGAAATTTTAATATATTATGATACAGAAAGATAGATTTGAGAAGTGGATAAAGGGGCGTGGAATTTTTCCTCGTTTTTCGAGAAGGGTGTAACGCATTCATTATCAACGCATTGATTTCTTTGTGGTGACTGCGGTTCGAAAGTTTGGCACGCCCGTTGCATTACCAAAGCGCCAGATGAAAACAAAATCCCAGAACCGTTCCGTCGAGATCGACGGATCAATCGGAGAAGGTGGCGGACAAATTCTTCGTTCCTCTCTCAGTCTGTCAGCAATCACCGGAACCCCTTTCCGTCTGATCAACATCCGCGCCGGGAGAAAGAAGCCGGGCCTGATGCGTCAGCACCTCACCTGCGTTCGCGCTGCTGCGGAAATCTGCGATGCGGAAACGACCGGAGCCGAAATCGGCAGCACGGAACTGTCTTTTTCTCCCGGAGCGATTCGTTCTTCCGGGGCTGCCTTCGCCGTGGGAACAGCCGGCAGCGTGCATCTCGTTTTTCAAACAGTTCTCCCGATCCTTGCTCACGCACCCGGGGCTTCGGAGATCACGATCGCGGGAGGGACCCACGTCATTCAGGCACCGTGCTTTGAATTCATCGACGAGGTGTTCCTTCCCGCGCTTCGTCAGCTTGGCCTCCGCGCCGAAGTTGAGCTGGAACGTGTCGGATTTTTCCCTGCCGGGGGCGGAATTATTCGCGCGACTGTTGAACCTTCGTCGTTTTCCCCTTTTTCTTTCGATGGAAAGCAGGGGAAGGACGTCGAGCTTTCAGCGGAGATCGCGAGCACTGCGGAGATTCCGGACACGGTGGAGAAAAAGGAAATCCGCCGCGTCGTTTCGGCTCTCGGCCTGGACCGGGATCAGATCTGGACGCGAGCCATCGGTGATTCGATTTCTCCCGGAAACGCCGTCATCCTCCGTGCAGCGGGACCGGGCGTATTTCCCGGGACACTCACGGCAGCCTATGCAGAGCGTGGAAAACCGGCAGATCGAGTTGCGCGGGAAGCGGTTTGGACAATGCAGCGCTTTCTCAATTCCTCTGCTCCGGTGGATGAGTTTCTCGCGGATCAATTGCTTCTGCCTCTCGCGCTTGCAGGCGGGGGTGGCTACACCACGAACGCGCTCACGCCGCACTTTCACAGCAATGTGAAAACGATTCGCTCGTTTCTCCCCGTCAAAATCACAACCGAACAAATCGACCGTCTCGCATACAAGGTCGAAGTAACACACTAACAAAACATTTTACTCAGAAAGAAGAACACCATGAAAATGCAGGAACTACAGAAAATCGGAATTCGAACTCGAAAGGCGCAGGACGAAGCGGTCGCCCTGCTCAAACTCAACAGTGCTCACGCGGGTTCCTTTGCCGCCGTGGCGGAAAACGCGGAAGCTTTTCTCGAAGACGAAACGTTTCAGAAACTCGCGCAGGCGATTCTCGATCAGGGCGAAGATTCGTTCGTTCCCCGTGAAGAACCCGCACCCTGGGGACAGTGGGGTGAGGATCTCGAGGAGGGAGCCGTGAACCAGATGCGAAACGCATGCGACCTTCCCGTTGCCTGCGCCGGTGCTCTCATGCCCGACGCGCATCTCGGATACGGGCTCCCTATCGGCGGGGTTCTCGCCACGGAAGGTGCGGTGATCCCGTACGCTGTCGGCGTCGATATTGCCTGCCGAATGAAGATGACTGTTCTCGACCTGCCTGTGAACTGGCTCGAGGACGAGCAGGATCGTCTCAAGAGTCAGCTCTCCCGCGATACGCAATTCGGAATCGGAGCGAGCTTCAGGAAGCCGCACCGTCACGAGGTGATGGATGCGGACTGGGACGTATCACCCATTACTCGTCAGAACAAAGACAAAGCGTGGAGCCAGCTCGGGTCGAGCGGGAGTGGGAACCACTTCGTCGAGTTCGGGATCCTGACATTGACAGAATCGCAGCCCGAATTTTCCATCGAACCCGGAAAGTATCTCACGTTGCTCTCCCACAGCGGGAGCAGAGGGACCGGCGCTGCTGTCGCTTCGCACTATTCGAAGCTGGCAATGGAACAGCACTCCGACCTTCCCCGCGAACTGAGCCATCTCGCGTGGCTCGATCTCGATTCGGAGGAAGGGCAGGAATACTGGGCTGCGATGAGCCTCATGGGCGAATACGCTGCCGCGAACCACGCCTGCATTCATCGTTCGCTCGCGAAAAACCTCGGTGCTGAAGTTCTGGTTGATATAGAAAACCACCACAACTTTGCGTGGAAGGAAACGCATTTCGGAAAAGACGTTATCGTTCACCGAAAAGGCGCGACTCCGGCCGGCGACGGTGTGCTCGGGATCATTCCCGGATCGATGGCATCGCCTGCGTTTGTGGTTCGCGGAAAGGGAAATCCCGAGTCACTCCA
Organism: Verrucomicrobiales bacterium; assembly: GCA_022361255.1. Taxonomy (GTDB): domain Bacteria; phylum Verrucomicrobiota; class Verrucomicrobiia; order Verrucomicrobiales; family DEV007; genus Arctic95D-9. The sequence goes on along the minus strand of JAKSBG010000241.1, from coordinate 1,911 downwards.
CTCCGCATCTCACGGAGCGGGGCGGGTCATGAGCCGAACCAAAGCGAAACAGGCCTTCCACTGGCCCGATGAAAAGAAGAAGCTGAAAGAGGCGGGAATTACCCTGCTGTCAGCCGGTCTCGACGAAGTCCCCGGAGTCTACAAAGACATCCACTCCGTCATGGCGGCGCAGGATGACCTGGTCGAGTCCATCGCCCAATTCGATCCCAAAATCGTGAAGATGGCGAATGGGGGAAAAGCGGAGGATTAATCGGAAAACCTAACCCTGTTGGGTCATTGATGTAACAGGGTTAGGTGGTCGATTTGACAGCGTGGTCTCGATGGGAAAGTAAGGATTTGAGCGTTCAAGTGGACACGCACGATTTGTTGCGTTGCCGCCCCACGCCTTGTCGGGCTATGAGGCCAGGGCTGCGACCTCGTGATCGATCTGCGATCCCAACTCGCGTTGGGCCTCTTCGAGATCATGTTCTGCCTGTAGGCCGACCCAGAAAGAAGCTGTGGTCCCAAAGAACTTGGCGAGCCGAAGAGCGGTCTCGGCGGTGATGCTTCGGCGGCACTTGGTAATCTCAGTGAGGCGAGAAGGAGGAATCGAGGTCGCACGCGACACTTCGGCGAGACTCAAGCCCATGGGACGAATAAACTCTTCAAGGAGGATTTCGCCAGGATGAATGAGAGGAAGGAGTTCTTCAGTTTTCATGGTTCTCAGTGGTAGTCGATGATGGAGACTTCGCTTGCATGGCCATCGTTCCACTTGAAAACGATGCGCCAATGTTGATTGACCCGGATACACCAGAATCCTTTCCAATCGCCTTTCAATTGCTCTAATCGATTGGCGGGTGGAATCCGGAGGTCCTGGAGATTCCCAGCCTGATTGATCATTCGAAGTTTCCGGCGGGCTCGGATCTGGATGTCGTCCGGAAGCTTTCGGGAACGCTTACCAGAGTAAATCTTCTCGGTCTCAGAGTCTCCAAAGGTCTCAATCACCTCCCACCATACCGGATCCTGAAATTACGGCAAGCGTAATTACGTTCGACGTAATTTTTTTGAGCCCAACGTCAAAGGCATGGCAGCCCTATCCGAGAGCGGCCACTCGGAAGCAGGGTAAGGAATCGAATTAGAAAAGTTAACCAACTCACAGCGGGGATAGGGCTTGTCCATCGCCGACTTGTTGTGCCCTTATTCGGTCTCGACTTTGTCCTCAGGAACATGATTGGTTCGGGTGTCCACCAACGCAGCTCGATTCGCTTCGAAGACCAAGACAATCAACCCGAAACGAATGTCGTCAGACCAGTTCCCTGTATCTACCACTTGTTTCGTGCGCCAGAAACGCACCTCCCAGGCAGGACCGTTACCGAATTGCTTCTGTAGCGCTTCAAGTTGCTGATTGTGTGTCTCGGTAACCCTTTCCTCCGCTTGATCTTCCTTCACGGGTCCGGGAATAATCTGTCGCTTCCATTCAATCTTTCGAATTTCGAATGCCTTGGGATTGAACTTGTGCTTTGCGAGGACCTGTCGCGCGGTAATTGCTGCCTGCTCCGCAGAGATAGGAGGACTAAACTCCTTCTCGTCGGGAGCACCGTGGGACAAACAAGCAATGCCTAAAATCGCGGTCCAAAGAATCAGCTTCATTTTCTTGGCACAACGTCCGAGGCATGGCAACCCTGTCCGGGGAGCGGCCTCACGGAAGTAGGATAGGAAATCGAATCACGGAAGTCAACCGACACGCGCCGGGACCGGGGTTGCCATCGCCGGCTTGTTCTCGACGGGTGAATCTGGAAAGCAGCTCCCCGAGGAAGGACGGAACCTCAACAGCCCACCAGTCCTGCTGCTGCCGACCCGGCATCCTGCGGAGCCTATCCGCCGGAGCCGATTTGTATGGATGGTGGGAAAGGTGCGCTGCCAGCTGATTCT
>JAKSBG010000076.1 GCA_022361255.1 Verrucomicrobiales bacterium | reverse complement strand
CTCGTAGACCGGCTGACCGGCCTCGGTGGTCGCCTTTGTGAGTTGGCTGTAGCATTCCTGGTTGTCCTGCAATTTCAACGCCCACCATGCGGCACGGTAGCGGTGTTTTGTCGCCGGGTCGGTATTGGCGGTATCTTTGATCTTTTCGTAATACGCCAGCACCTCTTTCGGCGGAGGCTCGTCGCCGGGCCGGCTCACCCGGTTTGCCGCAGCGGCAAGCCGGCGATACTGGGCGAGGCTTTGAATCGCTCCGTTCTTCAGAACGCTGTCGTCCTCAACGACCGGCTCTTCTGTCGAATAGTGACCGCGGAGGAGAGAAAAAAGTCGCTGGTCGATGTCGGCGCGTGCGTCATACGAGGCGCCGAGTTGCCAGAGGGATTCCAGCTGCACAACCGCCTTTTCGACTTCACCCGATTCGACGAGCAAATCGGCACGGGTTGTCTGGAAGTCTTTATTCTCCGGAGAGATTATTATCGCCTTTTCAATTGCTTCCACGGCCCGTTCAATTTCGTCGAGCTCCCGGAATGCCACGGCAACCTGGTGGTATCTTCGTGCGGTTTCCAGAGAGGCATCGCCAGCCGACTCGACGAACCGTTCCAGCGTTTCGAAGGCCTGCCGCTTTCTTCCCCGCTCGTGGAGAAAGCGGGCCAGTTCCAACGGTGCGGATTCCCCGTCCGTTCCCGCAACCTCCTGCTCTCCGATTCGGCGCAGGAGTTTTTCGACAAGCGAATCCAGATAGTTTTTTCTCGCAAACTCGATGATTTTTCTGAGCTGATCTCCATTCGGATTTTCGCTGGCGAGATATTCATTTACCACTTCCTCTGCAGCGACTTTGTCTTCATCCCCGAGAGAAATCTCAGCGCGCAGGAGCATGAGGTGAAGGGGATATTCGGATTGCGTTTCGAGGGCAGTTTCGAGCGTCGCGGCCGCAGCTTCGTAGCGGTCGTTCCGCATCTGAATGTGCGTCAGGCGAATCCGGTATGTCATTTCACCGGGCAACTTTTCAGCAAGCTGGATGACAGTTGCTTCCTCCTTCACCGGGTTGGCAGTGAGCCGGTAAAATTCCGCCAGTTCGAAAAGAGCCTTTTCTGTCGGATTTGTTTTGTCGACGCGGGCGGTGAGTTTTTCCTCCAGATCCGGCAGGCGGTCGAAACGCTCGTGAATACGCACGAGCTGGGCAAACAGCTCCGCGTAGTCGTGGTTTTTGTAGTGCAGAAGCGCGAGGCCTTTCTCTGCCGAAGCAACAGCGCCGTCGAAATCACTGATGAATTCGTAGAGGTCTGTCAATGAAGTGAGCGCCTCCAGTCGCAGGCGGGGATTGTCGGAATTTTCGAGATCCTGCAGGACCTCGAGAGCGGATTCCGTTTCCCCTGCTTCCAGCAGCTGCCCGACGATGCGGGTGCGCAGATCTTCGCGGCCGGGATGCGCATCGAGAATTTCATTCCAGACGGCAACCGCTTCTTCGTTCTGCCCCTGCATTTGATGCAGCGCAGCCTTTCGGAGGCGCAAAGCAATGCCGTCTTCGTCCGTCGCCGGAACATGCCCGGCGAGCCGGGTGTAAAATGACAGCGCTTTGCTGAATCGTTTCTGTAGATCAGCGATTTCAGCAAGAGCGCGCAGCGCGTGAACGTTGGACTTGTTCCGTTCCAGCACCGAACCGTATGCTTCCCGCGCTTCATCGATCAGATCATTTTTCCGGAGCAGGTGGGCGTGGAGGAGAAGGGGGATTTCCCCGCCTCCGGCCGATGCCTTTTCAAAATACTGCAGGAGCAGCGGGGTCTGATCTTTCTTCCGGTAGAGTTCCCAGAGCAAGTCAAGAACGTCTCCATAGGCCGGGTCTTTCTGCAGGAGCTTAATGTAGTGGTTTGCGAGCCGGGTATCGGTTTGCGTCCAGGAGGCGGCTTCGGTGGCTTCCTCTTTTTCCTGCCCCGGTAGAAACGGCGAACTCAGAAAAAAACCGAAGGCGAGAAGCGCGACGGTTGTCCGAATCAGTTGACTGGGGGGAGATGCTTTCAAATAGTCAACGGGAGGATTGCCCGGTTGAAACGTTAGGCTCGGGCATCGATGGCGTCAAATCTCGCAACACCCATGAAACTGCCTCTCTTCCAGGTCGACGCGTTCGCGAATCGCATTTTCTCCGGCAACCCCGCTGCCGTCGTTCCCTTATCTGATTGGCTCGCGGATGACGTAATGCAGAGCATCGCGACAGAGAATCAACTTTCTGAGACGGCATTCTTCGTGGAGGAGGAAGGCTCCTTTCAACTGAGATGGTTTACCCCCGCAACCGAGGTCGATCTCTGTGGTCACGCGACGCTGGCCTCCGCCCACGTGCTCTACCGGGAGCTCGGATATGGCGGCGAACAGGTGATCTTTCAAACGAGGAGCGGAGCCCTCGAAGTCACGCGAACGGCAGGTGGATACGAAATGGATTTCCCGACTGACCCGCCGGAGCCTGCTCCCTCAGCGAAGGACATTCTTTCCTCATCGCTGGATATAGAGATTGCAGAAGCCTTCCGTGGTCGCGAGGACTATGTCGCGATTGTAGAGAGCGAGAATGATGTCCGGAATTTGCAACCCGATATCCGCGCGGTGGCACACCTCGAAGCGAGAGGCGTTCTCGTCTCAGCAGCCGGAGAAGAAGTGGACTTCGTTTCCCGTTGCTTCTTCCCCCGCTTCGGTATCGATGAGGATCCCGTGACGGGCTCGGCGCACACCACGCTTGCGCCCCTTTGGGCAGAGCGTCTCGGCAGAAAGCAACTGACCGCTCGTCAGATTTCGCCACGGGGAGGGGAGGTTGGGTGTCGCCTCGAAGGGGAAAGGGTCGTGCTTGCCGGAGAAGCGACCACCTTTCTGCGCGGGGAAATGGAACTCCCCAACGCGTGAATTTTCGTTCAGCGAATCGGCGTGAAGGATTTTTCCTCGAGCTTCTGTTTGCTATTGTCGTCAAAGGTGATTTCCCAGACGTTTGTATCCACAAATCCGAGGCGACCGTTCTGGCGGACCGGTCCTTCGCGCTTGAAAGTGAGATTTTGGATTGATTGGACAACCACTCGTGATGAAGCGTCCCCGCGACCACCGTGATGCCCACCTCTCGTGAGCAAATGATCATCATATCGGGTAAGCCGGTCTATACCGAGCTTGATGCGCTGCAGTTCAATGCCTATCCGCGATATCGTGATGTAGCCCTGCCGGTTAGCGGAGTTCAGTTTGTCAATTTGCTGAGACAACCGGGACTTTTGCTTTCCTTCTGCACGATCCCGATCTTTGTGAACTTTTGAAAGCTCCGCATTTCTTTGCTCTATCTGCGAGTAGATTGCCTCCTGCTCTTCGAGGCAGTGTAAAAATTCATTTTCCAACTCGGCGAGAGATCGATGAATTTCCCCACGTCCCGAGTCTCCCCGTTGAGCGAAGGCCGGGAAACAGAGGCCGGAAGCGATAAAAAGAACAAGGAGGGAGCGTACGTTCATAATATCCAGCCGATCATTTTACAGGCTCATTGGCAAGATTTATCGGAAAAGCACCAACAATTCCAAAAGCATCGGCAGCACTCTCCCGTGCGTCCGATTGCGTCCTGCGCGATTGAGAATATCCGACACGAGCGAAGCGTCGTTCGTCGCCTTGGCAGGCAGCCAGTCCTCTTCGGCGGATCCGTCGCGCTGCTCGATTCGGGTTCTGATAAAATCGCGGGACTGACAGCGGCTCACTTTCACCTCTGTGCCATCGAGATCGAAATCGATTTCCACGGTTCCCAATCTGTCGGTCGGCAATTCCTCGATAAGGATCGGGAGAGATGATGGTGAACCCGACCGCGTCGAAGAGAAAACGAGTTTCCCGGGAGTCGACTGATTGATTTCAGGGCGGGCCTCGAGACGGTCCGCAATCCACGCGGCGAGATAGAGCGCGCTCATTCGATTTCCTTCGGCGTAGCGCAGGGTGATGCCCTTACCTGCCTTCAGCTTTTTCGCGAGACCGGGATGGTCAAATGCATTCGCGACGGCAGTGCGAATCGAGTTCATACGAGTGAATGCAAGATCGTGCATCACAAACGGAGCTGTCTTGTCCCCCTGTGCGTCAATGAGTCGCAGGAACTGATTGCGTGGTGCGCTCCACGACTCACTGTCAAACAGGAGCCGGTCGATTCGGGAATAAAGCCCGCGTTCAAACGCGTCGGAAAATTCCCCTTTCCACCAAAATGCGAGAGGCAGGTCTGAATCCAGGTGAGCAAACACAATGTTTCGGAGAAGCCCGGGTGAATCCCCGGACAGAAAGAAGCTGATCTGCTCGGTGCAGACAGTCTTTCTTCCCTTCTTATCGATTTGGCAATGCACCTGAACCCAGGCACGAACGTCGGTGTCGTCACCGTTGGGATCCGCATTGATCAGCAAAGAGCGACAGGCCGACTCACTCGTCAGTTCACTGAGAACCTCGGAGTCGGCCTCCAGATCCTGCTGGTTCTCATTGTAGAGCGCCAGATTGATGAGAGATGCTCTCGCCACCCCGACGCCGGATTTGTCGTCCGGATCTTCACTGGCGAGAAAGAGTTTCTGGAGACCTTTTTCCACCTGCGCAATATCGACGGGTTCGCCGAGAAGTTGAAAGGCGGGCAGCTCGGGAGATGATGTGGTTGCACTCATTTCAGGTGGATCATACGCCGGTTTTTCGGAGTGGAAAAGAGAAAGGCGTTGGGACACAGTATTTGGCTACCCAACGAATCAGATGAAACTCGATCCCGTCCTCCAGCGCCTCGATAATGGCGTACGTATCGCTGCAGTTCCCATGCCACACATGGAGAGTGTTTCGATCGGATTGTGGACCGATGTCGGAAGCCGGCACGAGTCCGGGGAAGAGCACGGCATGGCTCACTTCATCGAGCACATGCTTTTCAAGGGGACTCCTTCAAGAACCTGTGCTCAGATTTCCCGCGAAATCGAAGGGCTCGGATCATCGATCGATGGCTTCACCGTTGAGGACCACACGGGCTACCAGGCAAAGGCGCCGGCAGGGAAGTTTGATGAGTTATTCTCCGTGCTCGCGGATTTCTACCGTAATCCAACCATTGATCCCACCGATCTCGAGCACGAGCGGCTCGTCATTCACGAAGAAATTGCCATGGTGCGCGATCAGCCATCGCAATTCATTGAAGACATCATCAGTGAAGCCGCCTGGGGAGCGAATCATCCGCTCGGGCGATCCATTACCGGCACCAACGAAAGTCTCGATGCGTTCTCCCGCGGCGACGTGCTCCAGTTTTTTCAGCGGGCCTATTGCGGAGCCAATACGGTCATTTCGGTTGCCGGAAATGTCGAGCCCGACGCCGTTATGGATGTAGCATCCCGGGAGTTCGCCGATCTGGGAAAAGGAAGGAAGTTCGATTTCGAAGTGGCACCGTCTCCGCTCAGTGGACATCGCTATGAAGAGGTGTTCGACCCGGAGCAAACCCATCTGTCTCTCGCTTTCCCCGGGGTGGCGAGGAGTGACCGGAGACGCTACGCCAGGAAACTTCTCGACGTAATTCTCGGCGAAAACATGAGTTCGAGACTCTTCCAGGAACTTCGCGAAAAGCGTGCTCTCTGCTATGAGGTGCAAAGTGACCTCGTTTCTTTCAGCGACGAAGGTCTCTTGCAGATCTATGTCGCCGTCACGACCGAAAACCTTTCCGAAGCACTCGAAGGGATCACCAATGTCGTCAGTGGTCTCGCTCAGGACGGCGTAACCGAACAGGAACTCGAGACTGCCAAGTCATACCTCGTCGGCCAGAGCAGAGTCAGTTTGGAAAATACCGCCTCCCGCATGATGTGGGCCGGGGAATGCCTTCTTTTCTTCGATGACTGGATTGATCCAGCTGAAGTCCATCGGAAGATTGAGGCCGTCACTCTGGAAGAGGTCCACCTCGAGGCCATGCGGGTTTTCTCCGGTCGCCAGTTCTCCTCTGCCCTCATCGGCCCGATCGAGGCGAACGGCGTTCTCGAAGACTGGCGCGAGACAGTGGGGTGAAATTGACGGTGACGAGCACCCGCACGGGTCCTCCTGCTGCAGCCACGAACGTTTCAAACCGGGAATTCGCCCCGTTTTTCAGAAAAATTGCACCCTGTTCAGTCGGGCATCCAACCCTGTTGGGTTGTTCCCATAACCCTCTTATTGCAGGCTAGTTGTGAAGTTTCCCAAATGGGGATACTTACGATTTTTCCCATATTTGCGAAAAATTATATTGAACATATGTGTTCAAAGTTATACGTATAACTAAATGATTTGTTATTCTTAATTATTCTATAAGGTAATATGAAGAATCGAATGCCCACTCACCCGCACCACTCTACTCCCCCGGTTCTTCCTCCGGCCAACCAGTTCACGATTTTCGTGGTCGATGACCTGCCGCAGAACCGGATGATTCTCGGGAAATTTTTGAAGACGGCAGGCTACGCCGTCGTCGAAGCCACCAATGGAGTGGAGGCTCTTGAAATGCTCCGCGAAGGCGGAGTATGCCCGGATCTGATCGTCACAGATGTCGAAATGCCTGTTATGGACGGCATTACTATGGTCGAGCAGATTCGCTATCTCGACAGCAAAGTCGCCGATGTGCCTATTATCACAGCCTCCGGTAATGCTGATGAAGAGATGCAGCGGGACGCGCTTGCTGTCGGAAGCGACGTTTTTCTGACCAAGCCATTTGATTTGCGCGAACTGGCTCGCGAAATCGGAAGACAATTGAAGAAAGCGCGTCGCGACCCCGCCCGGGACAACTCGACCGGATCTCCGACCGGCGGCAACCGTTTTGACCAGGGCTTGCAGGTCAACTCCTGAAATATCAGGAAGATATTTCCCGCGTCGACACTGCGAACTTTACCTTTCCCTTTGCGGGATCGGGCGTAAGGTCGGGGTTCTACCGCGAGGCGCCTGTTTTTTGCCTGCGGCATATTGACGTTCACCATTTGTCGACGTGACGGAACTTACTTTCTCCCAGCTCGGGTTGCCCGAGCCATTACTGCAGGCTGTCTCGGATCTTGGATACGAGGCTCCTTCCGCTATTCAAGCCGCTGCGATTCCCCCCGCAATGGAGGGCCGCGATCTGGTCGGGCTTTCCGAAACCGGGTCAGGAAAAACGGCCGCCTTCGGCCTTGCCGGACTCTCCCGCGTCGATCCCGAGGATCGCGATGTGCAAATGCTGGTCGTTTGTCCGACCCGAGAGCTCGCAGTCCAGGTTTGCGGAGAAATCCAGAGGCTCGCCTCAAAGTTGCACGGGCTGAAAACAGCGACCATTTACGGAGGTGCTCCGATTGATCGCCAGATCCGCGCATTGAAGCACGGGGTGCAGGTCGTTGTGGGAACGCCCGGCCGGCTCATTGATCTCGTGCAGCGAAACGCGCTCGACCTTTCCCGCGTCCAGACCGTCGTTCTCGACGAGGCGGACCGCATGCTCGACATGGGCTTCGCGGAAGACATGGAGTCGATTCTGAAACTTCTTCCCGAAGGTCACCAGACACTCTTTTTCTCGGCCACAATGAACAAAGCGGTTGAGCGGCTCATTCAGAAATTCGGCGACGAACCTGAGACGATTCAGATCGAGCGAAAGCAGATGACGGTCGAATCGATCGAGCAGATTTGCTTTGAAGTGCGCCAGCGTTCGCGGATCGAGCTGACCTCGCGGATCATCGATCTCGAACAGCCGAAGCTGACCATCATTTTTTGCAATACAAAGCGCTCGGTCGACGAATGCACCGAGGCACTTCTCGCACGCGGCTACTCGGTCGACCGGCTGCACGGCGACATCGCCCAGACGATGCGCGAGCGGGTTCTGCGAATGTTTCGCGAAGGAACGGTTGAAGTACTTGTCGCAACAGACGTCGCCGCTCGCGGTATCGATGTCGACGATGTCGATCTTGTCATCAACTACGAGCTGCCTCAGGATCCCGAAGACTACGTCCACCGTGTCGGTCGAACCGGGCGCGCCGGTCGGGAGGGTAAAGCCGTTTCGTTTATTTATGGTCGTGATGCCTACCGCATTCGCACGATCGAAAAATACACCCGCCAGCGAATCCAGAAAGTGGAAGTGCCGACTCAGGACGAAGTTGACAGTCAGCTTCAGGATCAGCTTCTCGCCAGCATCGCCGAGCGACTGAACGAGAAGGAATCGAATGAGGAAGGCGTGCAGTTTCTCCAGCCGCTACGTGAGCTGGAACACGACTGGGACGACATTGCCGGGGCTTTGCTGGGAATGGTGAAGGAGCTCACAGCCCGCGACGGGGAAGCCATCATCGAAGATGATCCCGAAGCTGCGAAAAAACGGGATCGCCGCGAGGATCGGGGCGACCGCAAAGAACGCCGCGAGCGAAAGCCACGGGACCGGGGTGATCACTCCCGCGAACCGGATGAGGGAATGGTCCGACTGTTCCTCAGTCTTGGAAAGCGTGACAACGTAGGTGCCGGGGACATCGTCGGAATGCTTCACAACGAATGCAATCTCGAACGCGGCAGTGTGGGCCACATCCGCCTGATGCCGAATTTCTCTTTTGTCGATATTCGCGAAGACAGCGTCGATCAAGCCATCGACATGGGTTCGCAGGCAACTTTGCGAGGGAAACATTTCAAACTGGACCGCGACCGCGGTCCCGGCCCGGGTGGCGAAGGCCGCGGCGGCGGGAAAGGCCGCCGGGATGACCGGCGTTCCGGCGACCGGCGCTCCGGCGGACGTCGCAACGAGCGTAGTTTCGACGACCGAAAGTCCGGTGGTCGACGTTCTGATAACCGCCGTTCAGGTGGTCGCCGCGATGATCGGGGAGGAAAAGGCGGAGGCGGTCGCTACGACGACCGGAAATCCGGAAACAGACGCTCCGATCGCGGACGCAGGGACAAGTACTGAGTGACAGGAAGGCGGACGCTATTCTGCTTCCTCTCCTAAATACTCCAGCATCTCCTCGACCCTGGTTGTCGGAGCGCGACAGGCGAAATTCTCGCAGACGTAGGCTGTTGCTTTGCCTCTCTGCGCGAGCTGCGTCTCTGTAAACGGGGCCACCGCCGCAAGAGCTTCTGCATTTTCCTCCGTTCGATAGAGCACGACCGCATTCGGCAGAAACGTTTTGCGCAAGACGGACAGCATTTCCTTTGCCCCTTCCCCGTCACTGATCACGATTTCTTTCGAAGGACCGACGTGAAAACCGAAACCGTTGAGAGCAAGCGGATACACCATCGGGCTGGCTGCAATTTCGCCGGAGAAGGCACGGATCAGCTGATCGGCCTCTTGTCCGTATTCCGGATTTCCCGTCATGCGATGGAGCCGTGTCAGGTTGCCAATCGTTACCGAGTTTCCGCTTGGAATCGCTCCTCCGTAGAGCTTCTTCGCGCGGACGATCAGTTGCTCAGAGTCATCCGCGACGGTGTAGTATCCGCCTTCCTCTTCGTCGTGGAAAAACTCATCCATCATGTTCTGCAGCTCCACGGCCTTCTGCAAATAGCGAACTTCAAAAGTCGCATCGTAGAGGTCGAGCAGGCCCCAAATCATGAAGGCGTAGTCTTCCGCATGAGCGGTCAACCCGGCTTCCCCCTGACGATACCGTTTCAGCAAGCGCCCGTCTCCGGTCGTCAGCTTTTCGAGCACAAAATCTGCCGCTTTCGAAGCGATCGCTGCGTATTTTTCCTCACCGAGAATTCGGGCGGCACGAGCGTAGGCGGCGATCATGAGCCCGTTCCAGTCGGTTAGAATCTTATCGTCTTTCTGCGGGTGGACCCGTTTTTCGCGCTCTGCAAAAAGCGTTTCCCGGATTGGTTCCCATCGCTCGCGGTCGGCTTCGGACAGTTCCTCTGTCAGGTGCGGGATATTGGTCCCGAGTTTTTCCCGCGAGGTTTCTTCGAGGAAATTTCCCTCTTCTTCGAAGCGAAATTTCTCCAGCACAAATGCAGCATCCTCTTCGTTGAGAAACGTCCGGATTTCATCGCTCGACCATACGTAGAATTTTCCTTCTTCGCCTTCGCTGTCAGCGTCTTCTGCGGAATAGAAACCGCCTTCCGGACTCGTCATGTCGCGTTCGACATAGGTAAGGATTTCTCTCGCGAAACGGGCGTAGTGATCTTTTCCAGTGACCTGCCACGTTTCAACGCAGGCCATCGTTACGAGAGCCTGATCGTAGATCATTTTCTCGAAATGCGGCACGAGCCAGTCCGGATCGGTAGAGTAGCGATGGATTCCGAATCCGACCTGATCGTAGATTCCGCCCCGTTGCATTTCTGTCAGGGTTTTCTCGACCATCTCGAGAGCGCGGGGATTTCCGGTACGATGATGATGCCGGAGGAGGAACATCAGATTCGGCGGCACAGGAAATTTCGGACGGATCGCAAAGCCGCCTTTCTTTTCCTCAAATCGCTCCGCGAATCCCTCGAAGGCTTCCTGCATCACCGACTGATCCAGCTCGCCACCGGGAGACGAATCCATGAGGCCGTCGAGCTGTTCGGTGATATTCAGCGCCGTCTCCTCGACCTCTTCGCGCCGTTCCGTCCAGGCTTTGTGAAGTTCGGTAACGACGCGCTTGATTCCGGGGCGACCTGCCACCGATTCTTTCGGGAAATAGGTCCCGGCGAAAAACGCGTGTTTGTCAGGCGTCAATGCGACGGTCATGGGCCAGCCTCCACCGCCGGTAATTCCCTGGGTGACCTGCATGTAGACCTCGTCGATGTCGGGCCGCTCCTCGCGGTCGACTTTGACGGGAATGAAACGCTCGTTGATCAGAGCTGCGACCTCTTCGTCCTCGAATGATTCGTGCTCCATTACATGGCACCAGTGACAGGTCGTGTATCCGATGCTCAGGAAGACCGGTTTGCCCTCCGCTTTCGCCCGGGCAAATGCCTCCTCACCCCACGGCCACCAGTCCACCGGATTCCGTGCGTGCTGGAGAAGATAGGGGCTCTTTTCAAAGACGAGTCGGTTGAACTCCTCTCCCCCGTCTTTCGGCAGCTTCGCAATTTCTTCCGGTGAGGGAAGAGGTTTGCGCACGTGTCCGTCCTTCGCATCAATCATTCCGTCACCGTTCATCATGATGAGCAGGAAGACGAGAGCAAAGCGGGCGTAAGAACGTGGCATGCGGGAGCATCGGCGGTATCGATGGCCCCCGCGATTCCCGATTCAAGCCAGTCGTTTCAGAGGCGATTCAGGACGGACTGCTGAAGATCGTCGGGCAGGTCGTATCGGTCGATTTCCTCCTCGACGATACGTCGCGGGTCGCCAAATCCCGAGAACAGGGCCGCATTCAGCCGTGCCGCGACGGTCGAGTCGGCCAACGATTTGGTATCGGGATAATTGGCTTCGAGAAAGGCTCGCAGCTCGCGAAACTGAGTCAGGTAATACTTCTGGTGGTAGCCTTCCGCGTAGGTGAATTCCTTCACCGGGATGATTTCCGTTTCCACCTTCCCGATTTCGGACGCAACACGCTCTTTCGATTCCTCGGCGAAAATGCGTTGCTTCTCGCTGCGATAGAACACGGCATTCCAGTATTGCCGCTTCGGTTGATTGCGTGCGGGATTGTGATTGCGCCAGAAAACTCCGAGAAGGTCCTCGTAGGTAATAATGTCAGGGTCGTAGTCGAGCGATATTGCTTCTGTGTGATCGACGAGATCGTAGTAGGTCGGCTCCGGTTTGTTGCCGCCGCAATAACCGGCACGAACGCGAAGAATGCCATCGAGACTCCCGAACTG
>JAKSBG010000077.1 GCA_022361255.1 Verrucomicrobiales bacterium | reverse complement strand
TCCATCGCCCGTGACTTCAATACCTACGAGGTAAAACGCAAAAACGGGCAATCATCCCTTCTCGGACTGATCGAGAGTCAGACTGCATCTGCCGTGATCCTGATCGACCCGGCGGGCCAGCGCCACGAAGTTCCCCGTGATCAGGTCGCGTCGCTTACCGAAGTGCCGACATCCCTCATGCCTCCCGGTCTCGAACACACCCTGCCACCGGAGGAATTGCGAGACTTGATCGCCTGGCTTCTCTCGCTGAAGTAAACGGCCCGGCCCCCAAGCAAGGTTTTAGAAAGAAGCGCATTCAATCACTTCCCGCGCTGCTCTGTTCAGCTCTCTAAGATTCAGGGCAATCCTCCCTTAATTATAACGTAGCGGAACACCAATTCCGCCACCACCCAGGATCAAACGGGCTGTCTTCACAAGACAGTTTTTAAGCTCTGCCTACTCCCCGATTTCCCCCTCGGAATCCTCAAAGGAGTCACGGAATTTGTTCGTGATCCGAATCTCAACTTTATCCTCGTTGTCCCAGCTGAGGTCATTCATTGCCGCTTCGTTACTTTTGTATTCCGCGATCACTTCCCCGTGACGCAGCACTCGAATCCAGATACCCTTGATTTCGTCACGAAGATAGTCGCGCTTCCCTTTCGTCGGCTTGTATTCGTAGCTTTGTGTCTCCACCGTCGGAGTATCGAATTCGATTTCATCGTTGAAATCCATTTCCGGCAGGTCTACGGCCTGACCGTCCTGCTGATTCACCCCCTTACCGGGCATCGGCGTTGTCCGGAGAAAATCGACGTTGTCATCATAAACAATGCGATATTCCACCTGTGCACCAGTCAGGTCATTTCGCGTCTTATTGGAAAGGGTGACCTTGTAGCTCCATTCCGAACGCTTGAACGAGCGACCGGCAAGATCGAATTCTGACGAATCAACCAATTCGCGCGATGCCTTCACATCGAGTGCGAAATCCACCGCTTCCGGATCCTCTTCGATCCAGTCACGGATCAGAGTCTCCGTTTCGGAATCAAACATATCGATCGGAACATCAAACTCACGTTCGTCCTCGATTCGCTGAATCTTCACCATCTCGCCATGAGCAGAAAGTAGATTTGCCTGCATCTCACGGCCCTCTTCGTCACGCAACGTCCACCCCGCCGTAACTGACGGAGGGAAACCCGGGTCCGGAGCTGATGCGGGGCGCATGGTCTCCGGCTTTACGGCCGCGACTTTGATGGCCTTCCGCTTTTTCTCCACGGGCTTTTTCTCCTTCGCAATAACTGGCTGAACGGCCATTGCGAGGAAAAGAAGAACAGGTGCTGGGAAGAAGCGATTCATGGGCGGTAAATCAAACGGAACTGGTAAAAGTTCCGCCCTAACCGATACATAGGCAATAGCGTGCAAGCGGATCACTTGATGCCGGATCACTCGATCGCGGTGGAAGATTTGGTCGCTTTCCTGCGTTGCCGGAAATCCCCCGTTGCGACGTGGCCCCATCGGCCTTAGGAATGCTGGAAAATTCACCGTTTCCGCCCGTCTTGAGCACCAACGACAAAACCGTTTCCCCCGCCGCCGCGAAAGAGATTGATCGGCGCCGCACCTTCGCGATCATTTCCCATCCGGACGCCGGTAAAACCACTCTCACCGAGAAGTTACTGCTCTATGGAGGAGCGATCCACCTCGCAGGGAGCGTCACGGCACGGAAAAACCAGAACTCGACCGCAAGTGACTGGATGGAGATGGAAAAGGAACGCGGCATCTCTGTGTCTTCGACGGTGCTTCAGTTCGAATATGAAGGCAGTTGCGTAAATCTGCTCGACACCCCCGGTCACCACGACTTCTCCGAAGATACCTACCGAGTACTGTCTGCCGTCGACTCCGCCGTGATGGTTATCGATGCCGGTAAAGGGATTGAGGCACAAACGCTGAAGCTGTTTGAGGTTTGTAAAAAACGCGGTGTCCCCATTTTCGTTTTTATCAACAAAATGGACCGGCCGAGCCGACCGCCGCTGGAACTCATCGACGAACTGGAACGGGTTCTCGGTCTGCCGCCCGTCCCGCTCAACTGGCCGCTCGGCGACGGCCCGCGTTTTCGTGGACTCTTTGACCGGGAAAAAAACGAGGTAAACCTTTTCGAGCGGACGCCACATGGTGCCTTTAAAGCCCCCCTCTCCGTTGGAGGGATCGACGACGAAGCGGTGAAAGATTCCGTCGATTCGGAAATTCACGAAACCGCGAAACAGGAGATCGATTTGCTCGACGGCGTCACCGAGGAACTCGACGTGGAGAAAGTTCTCAATGGAGAGCAGATGCCCATTTTCTTCGGATCTGCCATGAACAACTTCGGCGTCGAGCTGATGCTGCAACGCTTTCTCGAGCTCGCACCCGGCCCTGCCCCGCGTGATTCAGTGGATGGACCGGTCGATCCCCATCACGGCGCATTCTCCGGATTCGTTTTTAAAATCCAGGCCAACATGAATCCGCGTCACCGCGACCGGGCTGTTTTCATCCGGATCGTGTCGGGAATTTTCGAACGCGACATGCAGGTGACCGACATCAAATCCGGCCGGAAAGTGCGTCTCGGCAACGCACAGAAGTTGTTCGGTCAGGATCGCGAAACGCTCGACGAAGCCTACGCCGGAGACATCCTCGCTCTTGTCGGCAATTATGACTTTCTCATCGGCGACACCCTCACTCTCGACTCGAAAATCAAATACGACGAGATGCCGCGTTTCAAGCCGGAGTGCTTTTCCTACCTTTTCAACAGCGACACCGCCAACATCAAGCGCTACCGCTCCGGCATCGAACAGCTCCTGAAAGAAGGGGTTGCCCAGGCGTATGACGTCCACGGCAGCGCCCAGCGCGTGCCTTTGCTGGGTGCAGTCGGGCCACTCCAGTTTGAGGTGATGAAGGCGAGGCTGGAAAACGAATACAAAGTCGAATGCCGACTCGAAGGCTCCCCCTGGAATGCCGTGCAGTGGGTCCGTGAACGTGAGCCATCGCCCGACGCCAATGCTCTCGATCCACCCAACGTCACTCTGCCCTCCGGATGCAGCTTCGCCCGCGATCAGGAAGAGCAATGGATCGTCCTCCTGCCGGCCGATTATCTCGTCAGTATTCTTCACGATCGAAACGAGGCTTTCGAGTTCAGCAACAGCCCGTTTGACCGGTGAGAGAATCCGGGGCGGCGGTCGAACAACCTTTCCTGTTCCTGCTCTTCCTCTTGATCTTGCGCTCCACAGAGAGTTGGTTCCCTCGAAAATGGAGCCCCTGACCTTCACCCTTTCTCTGCTCGCCGCCGGGCTCCTCGCGGTTTTCTTTGCGACCCGAAAGGTTCGTCGCCGACGCCGCCTGCTCCGCGAACCGCTACCCGATTCCTGGGAGAAGGCGATCAAAAAGCACTTTCCCCGCTCCCATGTCATTCCGCCGGACATTCGTGAAAGGCTCGTCGGTATCGCCCGCATCCTTGCAGAGGAGAAAAACTTCGAAGCCTGCGGCGGATTTCCCGAAATCACCGGGAAGGTCAAGGCCGTCATCTGTCTGCAGGCTGCCCTTCTGATTGTGAATCTGCCAAAGCACAAATTTTACCCGAAATTGCGATCCATCCTCGTCTATCCCGGAGCATTTCGTGACCGGGGAAGACGCCGGTTTGGCGTCTCCGAGGAGCCGGGCCGGGGTTCCCATCTCGGTGAATCCTGGCAAACCGGCTCTGTCATTCTCAGTTGGGAAAGCGTCGTCGCCGGGGCAAAGAACGACGACGACGGAATGAACGTGACGATCCACGAATTCGCCCACCAGCTTGATCAGGTCAACGGAGCTGCCGACGGAGTTCCCATTCTTCGCAATCTCAAAGCCTACCGTCGCTGGGCCGAAGTGTTTCAGCGCAACTACGAAGAACACGTGGAAGACGTCGAAGACGGACGCGGAAAAGAGCCGCTCATTGATCCCTACGGAGCGACCAATCCCGCCGAATTTTTTGCGGTGGCATCAGAGACGTTCTTTGAAGAGGCCGGAGAACTGCGCGAAGAGCACCCCGATTTGTATGAGGAGTTGCGGGACTACTACGGGCTTGATCCGGCGGAGTGGAAGTGACGCCCACCGGATGGGAAGCCCCAATTGCTCAGCCGGGAAAATGATAAGGGGAAAGAAAAGGATTAGAGGGTCACTCCTTCAGTTTCTCCCGGCTCTCCTCTGACAACTTCTCCACCGGATAGCGATACACCGTCCCGTTCGCCAGTCGCAGAAGGGCTACCTTTCCTTCCACCCGCAACAGGGTCGCAGTGATCGTTTTGCCCTCTGTATTCGTCCACTCCTGCGGTGTCGCGGGAGCAGTCTTCATTTCGGCATCTTCTTTCTTTTCCCCGCTACCGGTATCGATATATCCCGGCTCTCCTTCTTTCGGCATCGGCCCTTCTTCGCCCTTCTCCCCGTTGATTTCAGCTCCTTCGGCGATCCAGCGCTGGACGAGCCGGGTTTCTTCGGGAGTGAGGCGTTCGCCTTTCCCCTTCGGCGGCATGGCATCCTCGTGATCGGCGGGGCGGAAAAGCGTCACAAAAAGATAGCTGGCATCCCAGTCGCCAGGAACGACGATGCTGTTCTTGCCGAGGCGGGCATGAAAATGCTCCGGATCGTCGACCTTGAACCCGCCTTTCGCTTTGCCGGATTCATTGCTGTGACAGTCGGCACATTTCTCCATGAAGATCGGCATGATGTCGTCCTCATATTCAATGGCGAAGGCCAAAGCAGGAGAAAGAAAAAGAAGCACTGGAAAGAGATTTTTCACGGGGAAGAATACCGGTGAAGAGAGACATTGTTACGCGGAAATCACCTCCCCCGGAGGGTCGGCGTCCCCGCCGACGCCATGTATCTCCCGGGCTGAAGAGGGATAAGGTTTCCCACGATCCTCCCCCGCAGTCACGGAGGACCGTGACCCTCCTTGTTACGCCGTGTCACCTCTTTCTCAATCGAGGAAAGTGTCGCAGGTATCGTTTTCTTCATGCCCCGTTTCACAACGAACTGGGGAGCGAAAGCTCCCGGATCGATATGGAGGGAATAGACGACGAGCATCCTTTTCCCATCCGGTCCTTTAAAAATCCACCACGTCCCGATGACGTCGCGTATCTCGCCTTTGACGAAGGCAAAATCGGCCCGCTTCATAGGCTGGAGCTTGTGACGCAACGTGTAGCGATAGGCCCCCTTCGGTCCTCCGACATGCGTTTTCTGGGTGACAACGATTTCATTTTCCCCGGAGGATATCACCCGCGATTCCAGAACCCCGTCGAGAAATTTTTCGGCATCGTCTTTGTCGTGGATCACGTTCCAAATCGTTTCGCGGGAACCTCGAATCAGCTTCGCCACCGTGACGAAACGCGTGTCGACTTCGGCGGTTTCATCGGGGCGCTTTTCGAGAACAACCGCATTGCCCGCAAGCAGGCGTTTCTTTCTCTCATCCGGATACCCTTCGTATGGCTCCGCCGCCCGCACCGGTCCGAGTGAAGCAAAGAGCAGAAGAATATACAGGGGGCGTGGCATGGAGTATCGACGATCCTAGCATTGCCCTATGCTTTGCGGCGAGTCGATTTTTCATCACGGAACCGCACCAGCGACACGAGAACGAAGCTGAGAATCATGAGCAGATACCAGGCCCAGAATTTCTGAAAACTGACCATTTCCCATCCGTTTTCCTGCCCCGGATACATCCACGCCCGGGCGTAAGTCCCGATATTCTCTGCTCCCCAGATGGCGAGCGCAACGAAGGCAAGACCAATGAGAATCGGAATTTCGCGGTCGCCTTTTCCCATCTTTATCGTGACCCGACAGCGGGCGAACATGACGAAAGAAGCTGCGATCAGAATCCAGCGAATGTCGACAGTGAAGTGGTGGGTAAAAAAGTTGGCGTAAGCGAGAACGGCCAGCACCACGGTCATCCACACGGGAGGATAGTTTGTGAACCGGAATTCAAACAGCCGCCACGATCTCGCGATGTAACTCCCGACGGCGGAATAGAGGAATCCGGCAAACATCGGCACCTGGTAGATCCGGAAAATAACCCCTTCGTCCGGGTAGGCCCACGAACCAATCGCCGGCGAGGTTTTGAACCATTCCATCAGGGTGGCAAGAAGGTGGAAGGCAAAAATTACGACGATCTCATCAGCATGCTCGAGCCGGAACGCAATCAGAGCGGCCTGGAGAAAAAGCGCGTAGAGAAACAACAAATCCGACCGTGACAGGTTCACATCCGGCATCCAATAGCGGGTCACGAGGATCCCGGCGAGCATGAGGATGCCGAAAAGGCAGGCGAGAATTTGTGTCTTTCCGAACCAGAGCAGTTCGTTGAATGAGACAAGCGGCGGGAGGCGGTCAGTTTTATCCATGCCCCACCGTGCGGCCCGGGCATGAAAGCATGATGAAACGAATGTGAATTCGCCGTGAATCGTCCGTGAAACCCCGGAGCAAACAGGGTCAGGTCAGGGACCTGACAGGGTTGGGTTGTCGATAAAACCCTGTTGGGTGGGTTCGCAGGGAAAAGGCTATTCGCTTTTTTCCGAGCCACCTTTGGTCGGGATTTTCAGACCGAGCTTTTTCAGCTTGGGGAAAAGAACGTTGTGGAGGTAGGGGTTGTCCGGGTTGAGACGGGCATAGTTCTGGTGATAGTCCTCCGCGAGATAGAATTCCATGGCTGGCTCAATCGCGGTCACGATGGGGTCGTCAAACTTCTCCGCTTCAGTCAGTTCCTTGATTTTCTTTTCCGTCGCCAGCTTCTGCATGTCATTCTCATAAAAAACGACAGAGCGATACTGAGTTCCGCGATCATAGCCCTGACGATTGAGGGTCGTCGGGTCGTGCAGCTCAAAGAAGCGATCGAGCAGCTTGTCGAAGGGCAGAGCCTCGGGATCAAAATAGACGCGAACGACTTCAACGTGCTTCGTGCGACCGGAGCTCACTTTTTTGTATTCCGCGTTCTCTTTTGTCCCGCCCATGTAGCCGGACAAGGTTGACGCAACGCCGGGGGTTTGATGAAAAAACTCCTCCACGCACCAGAAGCAACCGGCGCCGAAGGTCGCAACCTCCACATTGTCAGGAATCTCCTTTGCATCTGGGTTTTTCTCCGTGATCGGCGGAACATCCGGTTCGGCAAGCGCAATTGAGGCTGCGGCTGCCAAAAGACTGGAAATCGTGAGTTGAATCGCTTTCATACGTCTGTAGGTATGTTGAGTAACCCGAAACCGTCCGGGGTTCAAATTTTCCACCGCCGGAAAATTGACGTGATCGGGCCGCATTTCCTGCATGAATCTTGTAACAATCCTCCTCTCTGCGCTTTCTCTGACCTTGCTTCCCATCGGTTCGGAGTCGCAATGGAAATCGCTCCAATTTGACGGGACTCCGGCAAACGAGGTGAATTTTTCCGATCTGGGCATTGAAATTGAGGTGAAGGAATCAGCCTCGGTTCTGCTCTATCTCTTCCCGGAGCCGAAGGAGGTCAGCGAATTTTCGATCAGAGGGGAAGTGACTGGCAACTTGAATCTGGCGCCGGAAACCGGTTGGGCAGATGCCCCGGATGACGCACTGCTCCGGGTCGGCATTATCGAAACAGGGACGAGGAAACTCACTCCCATTGAAAAAATCGCTGCTCCGCGATGGGTGAAAAATCTGGAGAGCATGCTGGGTGACGGCGATGTCGGTGTCGGCCAGATTCGCTGCTTCAATCTGCACCCGAAAGGAGACTGGGTTGGGAAATCCCGGGTAAATCCAAATGTTTCTTTTTTCCACGAAACGGTGGCCGCATCCCCTACCCCGGAGGGCGCCTTCGCCTGGGGAAGCAAACTCGATTCGCCTGCGCAGGCGCATGGATTCTGGATCATCGCCGACGGCGACAACACATCATCGAGCTTCACCACGACGATCGAGGAGTTTGCCGTAAAATTTCGCTAACGACTGCGATTCGTTGTCAGTTACGATTTTTCTTCCGTTTTTGCGCAAAAATCGGGTTCGACAGAGAGAAAAGGCCTGTCGTATGGTTTGATTATTGCGGCATCGGGTCGCGATACCGGGAGAGCTCCCCGCGCCCGCGCATTCCATTTCACCACACCGATTTTTATGGCAGATACAGCAACTGATACACAGGCGGAACTCGGCAGTTCCGACAAGGAAGTGATCGAGGAACTCAAGCAGGCCTACGAGTCCATGCGGGAGCAACTCGATCTCGTCATCGTCGGTCAAAATGAAGTGATCGAGCAACTTCTCATTTCGATTTTCTGTCGCTCCCATGCACTGCTCGTTGGTGTTCCGGGACTGGCAAAAACACTTTTGGTTTCCACGCTTTCGGAAGTTCTCGATCTGGAGTTCAAGCGCATTCAGTTCACTCCTGACCTGATGCCTGCGGATATCACCGGAACAGAAGTTCTCGAGGAGGACATGAGCACGGGGAAGCGAATCTTCAAATTTGTCCGCGGTCCCATCTTCGCCAACATGATTCTCGCCGACGAGATCAACCGTACGCCTCCGAAAACACAGGCTGCGCTGCTCGAAGCGATGCAGGAGCACCACGTCACCATCGGCGAAGAAACCTATCCCCTGCCGGAACCGTTCTTTGTTCTCGCAACACAAAACCCGATCGAGCAGGAGGGAACCTATCCGCTGCCCGAAGCGCAGCTTGACCGGTTTATGTTCAACATCAAGGTGGACTACCCCACTGCGGAGGAGGAAGAGGCGATTATCAAGCGCGTCACCGGAACCTACAAAGCGAACATTTCGTCTCAGCTCAGCGGTGAGACCGTTTTGAAACTGCAGGAAGTCGTTCGCCGCGTTCCTGTTGCGGATCACGTGGTTGCCTATGCTGCGCAAATCGCACGGGCCTCCCGTCCGAAATCAGAGGATGCCCCTGACTTCGTCCGGGAAATGGTGGGTTGGGGCGCCGGACCCCGGGCCGGAATTTATCTGATTCTTGCCGCAAAAGCCCGCGCCATTCTCCAGGGACGCTACCACACGACGACCGCCGATGTTCGCGCTGTCGCGCTACCGGTATTGCGTCACCGGATTTTGACAACCTTCAACGCCGAGGCTGCCGGTGTCACGAGCGACGATATCGTTGACCGCCTCGTCGAGACCTTCCAGCCCAACGCCGACCTGGATATCTAGTCGAGAGATTTCATCCCATGTCGGAAACGACCCAGCCCACTTTCAGCGAACTTCTCCCGCCCGAGATCATCAATATGATCGGGCGGTTGGAGTTTTTGGCGCGAACCGCAAAAGAGGGAACCATCAACGGTCGCCACACGAGTCCCCATAAAGGATTTTCGGTCGAATTTGCAGAGCATCGTCAGTACGTATCCGGCGATGACTTGCGCAATCTCGACTGGAGAGTTTACGGGAAAAGCGACCGCTACTACATCAAGCAGTTCATCGAGGAAACCAATATGCGAGTCACCCTGCTGGTTGACGCGTCCGGTTCGATGAAATACTCGGGCGACGAATCAGCGGATCTTGGCGGGAAACAGAATCTCTCCAAGTTCGAATACGCCCGCTTCCTCGCCTCGGCGCTGAGCTATCTGCTTATCCGCCAACAGGACGCGGTCGGGTTGGTCACTTTTGCGGAAGAGGTTAAAACCTATCTTCGCCCTGCCGCGAAACCAAGTCAGGTGCGAACGATTCTCGAAGAACTTGCGCGGACCGAACCCTCTGATGACACCCGCTGCGCCGACACCTTTCATCAGATCGCGGACCAGATCCCATCAAGAGGACTCGTCATTGTCATCAGTGATCTGTTTGACGATGCCGAAGCGATCAAAAACGCGCTGCACCACTTTCGTTTCAAAAACCACGAACTGGTGGTTTTTCACCTCATGGCGGAAGAGGAACTGACTTTTCCCTTCGAGAAATTCGATGATTTCAAATGCCTCGAAGTCGAGGGGCGGCGCCTCAACATCGATCCGTCAACGATCCGCGCATCCTATCTCGATCGTGTTTCCGCCCACCTGAAAGCGATCGAGCTCGCCTGTGGACAAATGGAAGCTGACTACGTGCCGATCAATACCAAAACCCCTGTCCCGGAAGCTCTCTTCACCTATTTTTCGCAGAGGAAAGCGTAACGTTCCCGGCTTCAGGTTTCAAGCAACCGACATCTTTTCGTCCTTCACCTCTCTACTTCTTCACCTCTTCCCAACGTGCTTTTCCTCAACACCATTCTCCTTCTCGGGGCTCTCGGAATTTCCATTCCGATCATTATCCATCTGCTGAACCGACGATCCAATCGAATCGTCGACTGGGGAGCGATGAATTTTCTTCTCGAATCGCTCGCGATTCGGAACCGCCGCATTCAGTTGGAAGAAGCGCTTTTGATGGCAACCCGATGCCTGCTCGTCGGGCTGCTCGCGCTCGCATTGGCACGGCCTTTCATTCCACCCGGCTCCAGCATTCCCTGGATCGTGATTTTGCCGCTCCTTTTGCTGGCAGTGGTTGGAATCGGCGTCGCTGTCGTACTTCACGACGAGCCGAAATGGCGGAGATGGATTGGCGGCCTTTCTCTTCTTCTCCTGCTCGCGTGTGTTGCCCTGATCCTTTTTGAAAAACACCTCAACCTCTCCCGTTTCACGCCGGGGGCAAGGCAGGACGTCGCAATCATCATCGACGCGTCAACTTCGATGTCAGTGGCCTCTCATGGAGAAACAAATTTCGATCGTGCCGTCGAGGAAGTGAGGACGATCATCAAGCGAGCTCCGCGAGGGCACGCTTTCAGTCTCATTCTCGGAGGTCCCTCCCCAACCGGAATCGTGCTCGACCCGACCACCGACCGTGCCGAGCTGGAAGCCGCTCTTGACCGGATGGAGGAGCTCGACGGAGCCATGGCAACCTATCAGGCTTTCACGCTTGCCTCCCTCAGCCTCGCGAGGGGCGACAATCCCGCCAAGCAAATCGTAATCCTGACAGACGAACAGAACGTCGGTTGGGAAATCGGGAAAGCGGGCCGATGGAACTTTCTTCGGGATGCCTTTAAGAATCTTCCGTCGGAGCCACAGATCATGCTGCGGAAACTGCCGCTGCCGGATTACATCAGGAATCTCGCTGTCACCGAGGTTCAGCTCTCCCGGGACATCGTCGGAGTCGACCGCCCTGTTGAAGTCTCAGTGACAGTGGAAAATACCGGCAATGAAGCAGTGACGCCCGGATCGCTCGTTCTCAGCGTCGATGACGGTCGGGAATACCGCGACCAGTCACTCGGCCAGCTCCAACCGGGCGAGAGACAGACGGTGACATTTTCCCATCAGTTTTCCGGAGCGGGAGCCCACTCCCTCTCGGCAACCCTGGAAGTCGAAGATGATATTTCCACCGACAACTCCGGCTACTACGCAACGAATGTAGCCGATGTTTTGAAGGTCCTGATCGTCGACGGGCGGCCCTCCGCCCGGCCTTTTGACCGGGCATCCGCCTTTGCTGCAGTGGCCCTTGCCCCTTCCGCGCTCACTCTCGATCCTACTCTGGAAGCGAACCGCCCCAGTGTCAGCGACGAAGCCGCTGATGATTTTGAAATGGATTATGATCCCACTCTCGATCCGGTCCGCTTTCTCGTCGAGCCGGTCGTGATGGACGCCCCCGGAATTGGGACAGTCAGTGATTTCAGTGAATTTGATGTGGTCCTTCTCGGAGATGTCCCCCGACTGCCGTCGGAAAGCGCAGCCGCCCTCGTCGAGTTCACGGAGAAAGGGGGCGGTCTTCTCGTAACGGCAGGGACCAAAGCACAGGCTGAATTCTACAACGGCTGGAAAACCGCAGCCGCCCTGCCGTTTCTCCCCGCTGCACTCGATGCCGATCCCGTAGTGGCGGAGGCTGGTTCCCTTTTCAGTCCATCCGCGCAGACCTTGACCCATCCCGCTCTCGCCAAAATCGCGGACCCGACGAAAAGCGATTTTTCCACCGCCGGTTTTTCGAGCTACCGCAGACAGGAAATCCCGGAGGAACTGGCAAAAGATGCCTCTGTCGGAGCGCGACTCAACAATGGAGACATCTTGATTTCCTCGCGGGAGTTCGGAACCGGTGAAGTCGCCATGATGAGCATTCCGCTCGACCTCTCCGCCGGAAACCTCGTCACGCGACAGGCTTTCCTACCCTTTCTTCACGAACTGGTTTATCATCTTGCAGACCCGGCATCCTACCGGTTGAATCTTGATCCGGGTTGGGAAGTTTCCGTTGGGTTAACCGGTGCCAGCGGTCGCGCCATCGGCCAGGGACTGATGGGGCACTACTACGCCTCGCAAAATGCGGATACGCCCGTGTTCACCCGCAGGGATGAGTCGATTCAGTTCAACTGGCTCGCGGGCACACCGGCACCCGGAATTCCCGCAGACAATTTCAAAGTCGAGTGGAAAGGCAGCATTCAGTTTCCCGCATCGGATCGCTACACCTTCTCCATGGATGCCGACGACCACGCGACCCTCTGGATCGACGGAAAGAAAGTAGGCGATTTCAACTACCCCGGGGGCACGAAAAAGTGGAATCAGAAAGTCGAAGCAGGGAAATGGTATGACTTTCGTCTGGTCCTCCGCGAAGGCGGTGGCGATGCCAAAGCATTGCTCTACTGGCAGACCGGAAAAATTCCGCGAACCGTCATTCCCCCCCTCCAGTTCCGGGCGTTCGCTCCGCAGAGCAACTCCGGCGCGGCAGAATCGCAGATAACGCAATACAAGGTGGACGGCCCCGGAGGACGCCCCCGCACCGCGAAACTGGATACCACCGACGGCGGATCTATTCTCAAGCTGCAGGGGGAAATTTCTTCAGGCCTCTACCGTCTCGCGATTCCGGAGGAACAGGCTCCCTATTTCACCGACTTTCTCCGCGATGACAGTCTGGAAATCCCCTTCACCGTTAAGCGGGATACGGCAGAGAGCCATCTCGTCAAACTTTCGGAATCGGATTATGCCTTTCTCACAAACTTCGTAACCCTATCACAGCCACAAACTCTCGAAGATTTGATCGGCTTTCTCAACGGAAATCAATTCGGGCAGGAGCTCTGGAAGTATCTCGCCATCGGGGCGTTCCTCTTTCTCCTCATCGAAATTGCCCTTTCCCGCTGGATCGCTCACAGCAGGAGAATGGGCGAAGAAATCACGATTCAATTTGAGTCTAAAGACGCTCCCAATGACGCCTTTCGCGATCAACTTGCGAAGATGGGAAAAGCCTAACCAATCAGCCAAACCGTGAACCCAGAAGACTACAGCAGAGACGATATCGTCACTCAACTGAGCCCGGTTCTCGCCGCAATACTCGCTGTGATTGCTCTGGCTGGATGGGTCGTCACTTTGATTCTCCGTCGTCGATTCCCCCGGGCCATGCCGGCCTGGATCATTTTCGGATTCATCCTCTCCGGTTTTGCCATTTGGTTGACTCTGCAATTCCTTTCCAGCTTTCTTTCGCTCGCAACTTCGTGGCCCCTCATTGCTCTCGCAGTGTGCGGAGGGCTTGCCGTAGAGGTGATCGCGGGATTTTACGGCTTTGAAAGAAGTCTCGTCTCGAAATCCCGCGGCCGTTGGCTTCTGGCCCTTCGGCTCAGTGCTCTGGCGGTCCTGATCCTGATTCTTGCGCAACCCGTCAGGTCTTTTCTGGAAACACGGGAGATTGAGCGCGAAATCGCAATTCTCATTGATGAATCGGACTCCATGCTTCTTTCCGATCAACGCCTCTCTTCAACGGAAGCTCTGGACCGGGCGGCCCTGCTCGGATTAGACGAAGTCCAGTCGCGCCCCGCATTCCAGTCGGTTGCCACGCAGACTTCCGTTCTTTCCACCGGGATCAAAACAGAACGGGAATCTCTGCAATCCGGCCCTGACACAGCCGCCGGACTCGAAACGCGGGCGGCAGGGCTCCCCGCCTTTTTCGAAAGCAGTAAACAGGCAAATGCCGTCCTTACCGAAACCCTGACAAACATCCGTCAGCAGGATCTCTCCGCAGAAGTCAAAAACCGGGTCGAAGAATACCTCAAGAGAAGCCGCGACGGTTTGCCCCGCATCCTCGATGCTGCAACATCCGCCTCGGAATCCGGCAATGCCGAAGAGTTGATACGACAGCTCGAATTGGCCGGGAGAGAGATTTCGGAAATTTCCAATACTCTCGAACAAACCGCGACAAAAGCCGACAGTGACTTTCTTGGATCCCTCGATGCAACCGCACGCAGCAAAGTCATGGAAGCCGCGGCAACTTCCCGGCTCGAACTGGCCCGTTCGACACTGGATTTCCCGGTCCCCCCGAAAGAAGGAACGGAAGAATCAAACCAGGCCAAAATCCCGCTCGTGGAAAGGTTGAAAGAGGACTACAACCTTCGCTTTTTCCGTTTCGCCCGCGATATGAGCCAGTTCTCGTTAGACGGCGGAAACACCTGGGATGGAGAGATGGGAGTAGACCCGGCTGCCGCGCAAACGGACATGACGAGTGCGCTCGAACACGTTCTCGAGAACACCGCGCCGGAATCGCTCGCCGGAGTTTTGCTGCTTAGCGATGGAAGACACAACGGCACAAGCCTCCCGGAGGACAGCCTGCGGCAGCTCGCGGTCCAGAACACACCGCTTTCAGCCGTGCCGATTGGCGGAAAGCTCGGACCGGTCGACATATCCCTGCTGCACGTCAAGGCGCCGGAATCCATCTATCTCGATGACCGCGTCGTGGTGGCTGCCGAAGCAAAAATCGATGGATTGCTCGGGGAAAAAATCACTGCGGAACTCCTCTGCAATGGAGAAGTAGCCGATTCCATCGAATTGGACATCACTGACGTGAGTTACCGGACCGAACTGCGCTTCGTGCATCGCCCGGAGGAGAAGGGTATTCTTGATTATCAGATTCGCCTGCAACCGGACGAGAGGGAGATTTTTCAAACCAACAACGAGTGGGATTTCAAAGTAGCCGTCACCGACGACCGGACCAATGTTCTCCTTGTCGACGGCTTTCCCCGCTGGGAATTCCGCTACCTCAGGAATCTGTTCTACGGACGCGATAAGTCGGTTCACTTGCAGTATGTTCTGCTGAATCCGGATGAAATTCATCGGGGCCGGCGTCCCGACATGGTCGCTGCCAGTGCAACCCGCCCCTTTGGCGAAGCGGAGGCTACCGCTCTGCCCGACAGCCCTGAAGAATGGGCCATGTTTGACGTGATCATTCTCGGAGACTTCTCCCCCACCTCCATGGATCAGGAGGACTGGGAAGCGATTGAAGAAACAGTAACAAAACGGGGAGCCCTCCTCGTCTGCATCGCCGGCCCCCGTTACATGCCGCACGGCTTCCACTACCCAACCCTGCAGAATCTTCTCCCGGTCACCTACGAGCCGGGGCGTTCCACCCGGCTCGAAAGTCCCGAGCCCGCCTTTCAGATTGAGCTTTCCAGACCCGGGCAAACCCACGCTGTCACCTCACAGTCCACAAGTCGTGCCCTGAATCAGGAACGATGGGCCGGTTTCCAGCCCATGCGCTGGAGGTTTCAACACGAAGGGGTAAAAGACACGGCCGAAGTTCTCGCCTACGCCAGACCTGCGGGCTCCCCGGGTCTTACCCAGTCTTCCACGCCCGATGGATCGCCCGGCTCGGTGGAAGCCGCTCTGGAACAACTCGCCAACCGGAAACAGATCGAGCGGGACAATGCCGTGATCAGCACGATCCGTGCAGGACTCGGAAAGGTTCTCATGCTGAACTTTGATCAGACCTGGCGCTTTCGCTACGGGGTCGGCGACACCTACCACCACCGATTCTGGGGACAGGTCACCCGGTGGGGTGCCGGAAAGAATTTGCGCTCCGGAAATGAGCTGGCGCGACTCGGTTCGGACAGGCTCAGTTACACCCCGAGCGATACCGTTGAGGTGTCGGCGAAAGTGCTCGATTCGGACAGACGTCCTGTCACCGACGCGGAGATTGAAGTCGAAGTCTGGAAAAATGACGAGAGACTTTCTCTCCAGAAAATGAGCTACCGCTCTGACTCTTCCGGAATCTACGAGACCAGTTTGACCGGCCTGCGCGAGGAAGGGGAATACACTCTCAAGCTCACCGGTGAATCCGTCGACGAAGCTGTCTCGGAACATCCGGAGGGTCCCGAAGAAATCGAAACAAAAATCCTCGTCGTCACCTCACGAAACCCCGTGGAACTTGCCGAGCTCACCGCTGACCGAAACTTTCTCAACCGCGCTGCCACCATGACCGGGGGAACTGTCGCGGAACTCAGCCAACTGGAAACCCTCACCGGGTCGTTCGGATCCCCCAGAGAAACCCTGACAGAACGTCGAAATGTAACCCTCTGGGACACGTGGCCGCTTCTGCTCGGCTTTCTCGGCCTTCTTACCACGGAGTGGATCCTCCGCCGGCGAAGCGGCCTCGTCTAACCCTCCTCACCCCCACCCCATTCGATCATGAGCACTCTTGAAGCAGCCTTCGGCCAACTTCCGGAACCGATCCTGAACAAGCTGGATTCGATGATCCGCAGGATCCGACGCCTTCTCTTCCTGCGCGGGCTGTTCGCGACGCTCGCCGTTGCGCTTGGCTGCCTCCTCGTGATCATGGCGATCGACGCGGCGTTCACTCTTTTCTCAAACACCTCACGCTGGATCCTCAGCCTCACCGGCCTCGCAATCACCCTTGTCGCGGGGTGGTGGTTTCTCGTCCGGCCTCTCTCCCGTCGTTTCACGCTCACGCACATGGCACGGATTCTGGAGATCCGTCATCCTGAGCTACAGGAAAGAATCTCAACCGCCGTCGAGCTCCTCTCGAGTGATGATCCGGAATCGATCAAAGGTTCCGAAGAACTCATTGCCGCCGTAGTCGACTCGGCAGTCGACGATGTGGAAACGGTCGATCCGAAAACGGAATTCAAACCTGCGAAGACTAATAAATTTCTTCTCCTGGCCGTCGTCTTTGCCTCTATCATCGCCGCCACATTGCTGATCTGGCCGAAGCAGTCCTGGACGCTGATGACACGCGCCCTCGCTCCGTTCCTCGACATTGGGAATGCCTACGCAGACTCCCTCGTGATCGACCCTGGCGATATCCGAATCGCAAAAGGTGACATCGTAACTGTCGAAATGTCTGTCCGGCACAAACGGCTCCGTCGGGCGGAAATCCGCCGGCTTCTCCCGGATGGAAGCGACTCCGTCGAGCGCATGACCCTGATTGGTGAAGAGGATGACGGAACGAAGCGGTTTTCTCTCACCTTCCCCAATGTCGAGGAGAGCTTTCAGTACCGCGTCCGGGCCGGTGCCGCTCTGAGCCGATACTTCGATGTGGAAACGGTGGAACCGCCGACCGTCGACTCCCTTACGATTCGCTACGACTACCCGGAATACACCGGTCTCGAGCCTCGCACTGAACCAACTGAGAGCGGGGAAATCCGGGCCGTGGGCCATACGAGGGTCTCCCTGACAGCAACCGTTAACAAAGCGGTGCAAAGCTCGAAGATGATCCTGAATTCCACCAGAGAAATGCCGGCACCGACAGTCAACGGGAACGAACTCACCTGGCAATTTGAACTGCTCTCCGGCATGAGCGGGAACTGGCACCTCGAGCTCTCCGATCTCGACGGGTTCAGCAATTCACCCGTCACATTCCCTATCGAAGTTCTCCCTGACAAAGCCCCAACCGTCCAGATCACGCAACCTGTTCTGCGGGAGCTCAATCTGCGTCCGACCGAACAGCTCGACATTGTCGCCGATGTGACAGAAGATTTCGGGTTTGCTGACAGCGCCCTCGTCATCACTCCGGACGGTGCTCCCCAGTCAATGGAGCAGCCCCAGTCGCTGCCCCGGCCCACAGCCGGCCCCGGCGCGTATTCCGCTGCAGCGCGACTCGACCTTTCCTCTCTCAAACTGACACCCGACCAGAAACGACTCGCCGTGCAACTTCGTGTTCGCGACAACCGGCCCGAAGACTACGACGGTCCCGGTGTCGGATTCAGTGAAACGATCTACATTAACATCAGCAAGCATGCGAAGTCGCTCGCCGACCAGGCCATCGAGCAGCAGAGGAAAGAAGTTCGGGAAAATCTGGATCAGGCGAAACGGGAGCTCGAGCGCGCCCGCGACGACATGCGACGAGTAGAGCAGGAGGTCAGCCGCTCCGACGATATCAACACGCAGGCGCGAAAGGAACTCGAGGAATTCTCCCAGCGAACCGAAACGGCACGGGACAAGCTGGACGAAGTCGCGGCCATGCTGGATCAGGGATTGTTTCAGGAACAGTCGGACAAAGCGAAGCAACTCGCCAATGAGACGATCGCGGAGGCGCGTGAAAAAGCAGATCTCGTCCCCATGACCGACGGCAGAAAAGAGCGGCAACAGGAAGCGAATCAGGCCCGCCAGAAAGTCGAGGATGCGATTCGCGAAATCGACCAACTTGCACGATCCATGCGCGATGCGGAAAAGGATTACGAAGCAATTTCGAAAATCAACGACATTGCCAACCGCCAGCAGGAACTGGCCATGAAAGCCGACCAAATGGCGGAAGAGGCCCGGAGCGAGATGGAGAAAGCGCGGCAGGCTGCCGACGAAAAAGCAGCAAAGCGGCTCGAACAGCAGCAAAAGCAAAAAATGGACCGCTTTCAGGCGGAGCAGAATCAGGTGCAGCAGCAACTCGGCCAGATGTTGAAAGACAACGCGGCCGCCCTCCAGGAAATTCTAACAGAACAACAGGAGGAAGCATCCGCCCTTGCCGAAGAAGCATCCGCCCTTGCTGAAGAACAACAGGAACTCCGCGAGATGAACCAGGCAGCTCTACAGGAAAGGAAAACGGAAGCACTCAGAAAGGAACTTCTTGAACGGCTCAGCGAAGAACAGGCAAAACTGGCGGAGGAAACTTCAGCTGCAGCACAGGAGGAGGCGGCAAACGAAGAAAACCGCAGCAGCACGGAACCTTCGGATCAGCAGGATTCCGCGATGGCGCAATCCGCACAGCAGGAAGGCGGAGAACAACAGAGCGCTGAGAACAGCAACATCGCGGAAAACGATTCCCCCGCAGCCGGAGAGGAACCGGGAAGCAATGCCCCGTCCGAAAATGCCCGTCCGGAGAAACCTGAATCCCCGCAGGACTCCGGCCAAAGTCAGCAGCCTACGTCAGCCGAACAGCTCGCCGCGGCTGCCGAACAAGCGGGAGAAGCGGCTCAGCAACTCGAAGAAGAAAATCTGGAAGCCGCATCTGAAGCGGCATCAGACGCAACGAAAACGCTCGCCCGGGCAGCGGAAAATTCATCACAGGAAAACGGACAGGAAAATGCATCGCCTTCAGATTCCGGAGAAGGAGAATCACAGGGAGCAGAACAGGCCAACGCTGAATCAGGCGCACAGCAGCAAAGCAATGAATCCGGCAATCCGGATGAAGCGGCTCCCGCACCGACTTCCCCCGAAGAATTGGCATCACGCCAGGAAGCTCTTGCCGAACAAATCGAAGCCGTGAAAAACGGACAGCTCCAGCAGGCCCTTGCCCTGATGGAAGAACAACTGGCGGCGGAAGCTGACTCCCTGCAGGAAAAGGCGGAGAGCCTCGAGAAAACGATGAGCAACCTCTCCCAGCGCGGAGCGCAATCCGGAGCAGACCGCGCCGAACAGGCCCTGAAGCGGGGAGCACAAAAAGCCAACGACGCCGGGCGTCAAATGGCGCAGTCTCAACAGCAGCAATCCCGTGCCGAAGAGCAGGGACGGGTTGAAGATGGCGAACTGTCACAGGATGCTCAGCAATCGATGCAGAGAGGACAGGGCGAGCAGCAGCAGTCGCAAAACCACCTGAATCAAGCCGCACAGGCAATGGCGCAGACATCTCAGGCAATTGGCAAATCAATGGACGGGCTTCAGCCTTCCGACGCAGATGAGAGGATCGCTGACAGCAAAGATTTCGCAAAGGGCTTCGAAGAAATGGCAGAGTCCGCACAGTCTCAGGATGCTCAGGAGGCCGCGCAGCAATCTCAGGAGGCCGCGAATGCGATGCAGCAGCTCGCTCGAGCGGCAATGTCAAAACTCGGCAAGCAGAGCAATATGCCTCCGGGGCAGCAAAACCAGCAAATGCCTCCGGAGGAACTAACCGGCGATCCCAATTCGGATCAATTGAACGAAACCGGAGAAAAAACCGCTGATGCCACCGGCAACGGAGTGCCGCCCGAGCTGCAAGAGCTCGGCATCAGCGTCGAAGACTGGGCCCGTTTTAAAGGAGCTCTCGTCGGGGGAAACGCCACCGCTATCGAAACAGAACTTCCCGCCGAGTACCGCGAACTGGTGGGGCGTTATTTTCAAGTCATCGCGAAAGAAGCCGGAAAATCGAAATGAAAATTACCGTTTCCCCCCTTCTCCTGATATCTCTTTCTCTGTTTCCGCTATCGCTTCGGGCACAGTCGGATGAAGCCCTCTCCAATTCGGTATTCCAGAAGCACCGCACCGGAGTTGAGCAAGCAGTGAACCGGGCTCTCACCTACCTCGCGGCCAATCAGTCGGCCGAGGGAACCTACAACGATTCCTATGGCCGCTCCGTCGGCGTCGTCTCCCTTGTCGGGATGGCATTTCTCTCGGCAGGTTATACCCCCGGGTACGGTGAGTATTCTGACAATCTGGACCGCTGCCTCGAGTATGTGCTCAACAGCCAGCGACCCAACGGACTGCTGGACGAAGGCGATTCCGGGCACGGCCTGATGTATGCCCACACCATTGCTACGCGCTTTCTTTCTGATTGCAGCGGCATGGTCGACCC
>JAKSBG010000157.1 GCA_022361255.1 Verrucomicrobiales bacterium | reverse complement strand
AGTTGCTGGTGTAATTCCCCCCGCCTGACCCAACAATGAGACCGGTTCGATCGTTGAATGCTCCCTGCGAATCCTCTGCAAGAGAATCACGATGAGCTAGCACTCCGGAGTTCTCAATCGCCTGCTCCGCAGCGTAGATCCCGAACATGTCCGTTCGCGAAATCGTTTTGTGAAGCTTTCGATCGGGAACCAGCGTACGGTTGTTCTCCTGGACTTCTGCGGCAACCTTTACCGGCCACTTTTCGTTGTCCCACTTTTCATACGGGGCGACAGCTGTTTCACCCGAGGCGAGTTTGTCCCAGACATCTCCCGGGGTAGCACCGGCCCCGCAAACGATCCCGCTACCGGTGATGACGATTTTTTCAGAAGCGTTCTTCATGAGATCTCCTTCGGGTTCACACTCTCCGGATTGCGAAATACGAGCGAACTGTTTGAACCGCCGAATCCGAGCGAGTTCGTCAGAGCCGCGCGGATTTTTCCGCGTTGCGGTTCTCCTGTGACCAGATTCACATCGCAATCCGGATCGGGGTTTTTGTAATTGGCATTCACGGGTGCGACTCCGTCGCGAATCGCCAGACAGCATACGGCTGCCTCAACCGCACCCGCCGCAGCGATCAAATGCCCCATACAGCTTTTCGTCGAGCTGACTTTCACCTCGTCAATTCGTTCGCCAAAAACCGCTTTCATGGCCGCGCACTCGCTTCGGTCATTCATCTGTGTCGACGTTCCGTGAGCGTTAACGTAATCGATTTCCTCCATCGTTGTATCGGCATCGCCAAGAGCCTGATGGATCGCCTGGATCGGACCATTCCCGTCCGGCGGCGAATCGGTAATGCGGTAGCAACTCAGCGAATTTCCATCCCCGGCCAGCTCGGCGTATATCGATGCACCACGCTCGACCGCTTTGTCCCAGTCTTCGAGGACGAGAAAACCGGCACCCTCACCGAGGACAAAACCATTTCGGGTCTCGTCAAAAGGCCGGCTCGCTCCGGTCGGATTGTCATTGTCCGTGGAAAGCGCGCCAAGAAGGCAAAAGCCGGAGATCCCAATCGGATTGAGCATCGAATCGAATCCTCCTGCGAGCATGTAGTCACACTGTCCGCGACGCATCGCCTTGAGCGCCGAACCGATCGCCTGGCCACCCGAGGCACAGGCGGTATGAACCGAAGTTGCATAACCGCGAATGCCGAACTGTTTCGTCAAAAGCCCGAGCCCGGCGTTGGACTGCCAACGGCAGAAATTAACGGGGTTCGCCGGAAAGTCTTCCTTCACCAGACCGTCCGAATCAAAGTAACCGCTCTCGTCCGTTGCGTGATCGTGAATGACTTTGAGATCGTCGTAGGCCACCGACATCATTCCCGCTCCGACCGCGAGCCCCCATCGGTGAGAGTCCTCCGGTGTCGGGGAGATTCCGGCATCAGCAAAAGCTTCCTCCGCTGCGGCCAGGGCAAAGGCGTGAGACCGTGAGCAATACTTGCGGATTTTCGGGTCCGGCACCCTTTCCACCGGATCAAATCCTTTCACTTCCGCTCCGATCGTCGTGGAAAATCCACTGGCGTCGAAGTTCGTAATCTGTCCCGCACCGCTTTTGCCAGCGAGCAATCCGGACCAGGTTTCTTCCGTGGTATTTCCCACCGGTGTGACCAGCCCGATCCCCGTGACGGCGATGCGACGTTTTTCCGTGGATGCCATAAGTAAAAATTATCGTGAAAGCAGAACCCGCGCTCCGCTGTTCCGCCGTTTTCCCCTGCGACTCTGTACGAAGATGGTCGCCTTGTCGCCCTCGATTTCCTCGACCTCGGCCTGCAGCCCAAGTGATTCGCCCGGAGGCATGAAAGCACGGAGTTTGACGTCCGACATCCCGTCAGCTTTCCAGTTTCCGCCTCCAGCGAGCGTCTCTGCAAGTTTTTCTACGAAACGAAGCTTCGCATCCATCAGCAAAGTTCCGGGGAAAACCGGATTGCGCGGAAAATGGTCTCCGAAAAAACCCGCCGAGTCCGGGATCGTAAAATCCGCCTCCGCCGATTCGCCTTCGTTCAACGAAGTCATTTCAAAAGAAAACTCCGGCACGCCGGAAAAAGCGCCCGTATCAGCGCCGTTCGAGCTGATGAGATCATAGCGACTGCTCACGGCATCGGGATCATCAAAATCCGCCATGCTCACCATCGGGCCGAGGCAATCGTGCAAGCGAACGACGGGCTCCCCGTCAATCGACGCAATCCCCCCATAACCGACCGCTTCCTCGTCGGCTTTTACCAGATTCGCTTCCAGAGAAAGTGTTTGTCCCGGCTCTGCCTCCCGAAGAAATTCCACCTTACCTGCAATTCCCGCCACCGGTCGAAACTGAAAATCGACCGCTTTCATCGCCGACATCGCCGCACATTGACCGATCGATTCCGACACAAGAGAGAGCGGAAACGAATCAATCGCCCCGGGAATTACGTATTCTCCCGTAATCCGGGATCCGACCGCATCGGAGAGAATGCGATCGACGAAAGAAAATGCGCGGAAGTGGTCGGTCATTCTTTTGACGATAAAGGACCGCTGAAAATTCGGAAGGCGGAATGTGGATTTTCGATCAGAAAATCTGAACGAAAATCAGCTTCCGGAGCAACGACTTCGATACTCAGAATTTCCGGAAATTCCGATCTAACAGGGTTAGCAACCCCTCCCAACAGGGTCAGGTCAGTCACGTACCCCTGTTTATCAGCTCTGCTCGCGGATCACCATCTTGCAGAAGGTCTCCGTAGTGAAAAGCTTGGGGATCTCTGCGGACTTGAGCGGGGTCTGGATGCGGTCTGCAGGAACTTCCGTCATGTAGGCGCGGATTTTTTCCACGCCGGCATCGGTCACAACTCCACCTTGCTCGAATTCCTCTTCGGAAAGTTCGCCGCGTGCTTCCTCCACCGCTTTGCCGCGGGGAATCTTCACTTTGAATTCCCGCTCGAGGCGGAAGACGATATCGAGAAAGTCAATCGACTCGGCGTCGAGGTCGTTGATGAGAGAGGAATCGGGGCTTACTTCATCCTCATCACAGCCGAGTGCGTCGGCAATGATTTCCGCCACTTTCGGGTAGATGGCGTCGATCTTATCCTGGCTGATGTCTGGAGTACTCATGTCTTGAATTACATTTTAAAACCGCCGTCCACGCTCAAAATCTGGCCCGTGATGTAACTTGCCAGATCGGAACTGAGAAACCAGACGGCGTTCGCGATTTCTTCGGGCTGACCATAACGCTTTAGAACGATATTGGAAGTGATTTCATCACCCGCAAGATCACGAACATCCTGCGACATTTCGGTCTCAATCACGCCCGGCGCAACCGCATTCACGAGAATTTTTCTACGTCCCACCTCGACCGCGAGGGCTTTGGTGAAGGAATTGATCGCCCCCTTGCTCGCCGCATAGTTGGTTTGTCCCCGTCCGCCTTTCTCGCCTGAAACTGAGCTGATATTGATGATCCTCCCGGAGCGCTTCGACATCATGAACGGGACCGCTGCGCGGCAAAAGTGGAATACGCCCTCAATATTCGTCTCGAAAACAGCTTCAAGGTCATCATCCTCGAGCATCGGAAGCAAATTATCACGGATTACCCCCGCGTTGTTTACGAGCACATCCAGCGTCTCGACGCGGTCGACCAACCGCT
>JAKSBG010000078.1 GCA_022361255.1 Verrucomicrobiales bacterium | reverse complement strand
GCTCCATCCCCCATCCTGCCCGCATGAATGGAGTCAGATTGCTGGGAGAAGGGCGTTCGTTTTATCATGTGATGTCGCGGGTGGTGGACCGGCGGATGGTGTTTGAGCCGAAGGACAAAGAGGTGTTTCGCAAGATCATGCGCTCGATCGAGGCGTTTACCGGAGTTCGGGTGGTGACCTATTGCCTGATGACGAATCATTTTCACCTCCTGCTCGATGTTCCGGACCGGGATGCGCTGGCACCGCTGGAGGAAGAGGAATTGCTCGAACTTCTCCCTCTCCTTCACGATGCGGATACCGTCCTTGGCGTGAAGCAGGAATTAGACCG
The DNA here is from genome assembly GCA_022361255.1 of Verrucomicrobiales bacterium. Classification (GTDB taxonomy): domain Bacteria; phylum Verrucomicrobiota; class Verrucomicrobiia; order Verrucomicrobiales; family DEV007; genus Arctic95D-9. Next base: position 5,277 of record JAKSBG010000078.1, on the reverse strand, counting down.
TGCCAGGGCCGCCGGAGACGAAGCCTGGCGCAGGAAAATTCTGAATCGCTACGAAAAACGGCGGGGAGACATGGGCATGTTCCTCAAAGACCTCAAGCAGCGAGTCACCCACTACATGAACAAACGGCTCAACCGCCGGGGTACCCTGTGGGAAGGGCGCTACAAGAGCGTTCTCGTCGAAGGCAGCGAGAATGCGCTCATTACCGTTGCTGCCTACATCGACCTGAATCCGGTTCGTGCCGGGATCGTCGAGAACCCCGAAGACTACCGCTGGTGCGGCTATGCCGAGGCGATGTCGGGGACGCGGGGCGCGAAGAAAGCGCGGGCGGGGCTGTCTTTGTTACTGAGCGAATCCCTGCAGGACTCGCGCTTCAGGAGCGACTGGCGGCGGACCCACAACCGATACCGTGTCTTTCTCTACGACCACGGAATCGAGCAGGTCGCGGACGAAGACCGGGGAAAGAAAGCGCGGAAAGGGTTCAGCGAAGAGGCCGTGGACAAAGTAATCCACGAGGGCGGCAAAGTCCCGGTGCGCCGAATCCTGCGTCAGCGGGTCCGGTATTTCTGCGACGGGGCGATACTCGGAACTGCCGAATTCGTGAATGGTATCTTTGAACGCGAGCAGGAGAAACGAATGCGATTTGGAGAGAAGCGCGAATCCGGAGCCAGGCGAATGCGGGGAGCGGACTGGGGTGAGCTGCGGGTCCTGCGGGATCTGCAGAAAGATGTAATTGGTGACAGCGGATGAGATTGGCGGGGAAACTGCCTATTGGATTGACAGACCAAAATCAAACTTCGCTAAAGGAAAGGGTAGAAGAAACCGTTTCCCGTTCTCCTTTCAGGAAAACATGAGGCAATTGAGAAATGGCTGTCGAAAGGACAAGGGCGAACCGTCCGGATCTACTCCGGTGACGCCTCAAGGATTGCTTTGGCAGGCAATTCTGTTCCGCGAAGAAAATCGGCGACGGGCAGGCGTTTTTTTCCTTCCAGTTGCAATTCTCCCTGCAACCGAAGCGAACCTTCGCCGCAGGTTACAATCAATGTATTGCCGTCCGGTTGAATGCGGCCCGGTTCGCCGGTGTGATCCGCAAGTACTTCGCAGCCGGGATAGATTTTGCATTTCCGGATACGATCCCGGATTTCGAGTTCCATGTAGGTGCCGGGCCAGGGATCGTAGGCGCGGATGAGGCGTTCGATTTTTTCGGCGGGCCGGGTCCAGTCGATACGGCCGTGTTCCCGTTCCAGTTTTCCGGCGTAGGTGACGAGCGCATCATCCTGCGGCGTGGCGCTGGCGGATCCATCGGCGAAAAGCGGGAGTCCCTCTTCGAGAATGGCAGGGCCGAGTTCCGCGAGCCGGTCGTGGAGGCTGCCCCCTGTTTCATTCGATTGGATAGAGATCGAGTGTTTCAGAATCATGTCTCCCGCGTCGAGTTTTGCGGCCACATGCATCAGGGTGATACCCGATTCGGCGTCTCCTTCCCGGATGGCTGCCTGGATAGGGGATGCACCGCGATGCCGGGGCAGGAGCGATGCGTGCAGATTGACGCAGGCGATGGAGGGGGCTTCGATCACTTCCTTCGGGAGGATTTGGCCGTAGGCCATGACAACGATCAGGTCCGGCTCGAGCTGTCGGAGGGAATCCAGAGCTTCTTCGTCGCCTCGAAACCGGAGCGGTTGAAATACGGGAATATTTGCTTCCTCCGCAAGAACCTTCACCTCGGGCGGTGTCAGAATTTGTTTCCGGCCGATTTTTTTTATCAGGCTGCGTGTAGACCGCGACCAGCTGGTGGTCGGCAGACTCCTGCAGGAGAAACCGGAGGGAGGGCAGAGCGATTTCACCGGTGCCCATGAAGACGATTCGCATGGCGGTAATCACGCCGGGAAGGGGGCGAGGTCAAAGGGAAATCGGGATTCTCAGAGAGAGATACCGGCACGATATTCCCACCTTGCGATCTCCTGATGACACGTCAGATTACGGAGAATTTGCAACGCGCGTTATGAAAGGCTTTTTAGGAACACTGGTAGTCGTCTGCCTCATTATTGGCGGACTTTGGTTCGCATATGACCCGTATATCAAACCCCTCATCGATAAAAATCCAACGATGTCGGATAATGATTCTCTGATTGATGGAAACGCGGATGAGGATGCGGCTTCCGGATCGACAGGAGCGGATTCTTCTACTCCGGTAGCAAAGCCTGACACTCCTGCGAAGCCGGCGGCGACGGCATCGAAATCTGCCACTCCCAAGGAGGCACCGAAGTCAGAACTCGATCTGCTCCTCGAGGAAAAATATCCGATGCCGAAAATCATTCCACTTCTCGAAATCGTCGACAACTGGAACAATGTTCCGAAGCGGGCGTATCCGCCGGAGGTTTTTGCGAAAGAGACGGTTGCGTTTCAGCTCGTGGTCAACGGTCAGGCTATCGGATCGAGCAATGTGGCTCCCGGAACCCCGTTGGCTCCGATTGAGTATCAGGCGGGACAGCTGCAGGTCGGTAACAAAGCAAACCCCGGGATGAATACGACCCTGCCAGTGGACAAAACCGATTTCAAAGAGCGCATTGAAAAGCGTTACAATGACTACGTCGCGAAGCTGTCGGAGAAAGTTACGGCCCAGCGGAAACGGGTGAAAGAAGTCGTGGAGAAAGATCCTGCGAAACTTGCTGCGCTGAAAGGGGAGGCAGCGCCGCCTGCAGCGGCCAGTGACAGCGGTGATCCCCGCTTCTCCGCCGTGAAGACGAGCCTGCGCAACGGAGAGGCGGCGAGCGTGACGCTGGAGGAAGCGATCTCTTTTACCTGGAATGGATCAGAAAAGGTGGGCGGCGAATTTTCCGGATCCTACGAAACGGTGACGGTTCATTTCGAAGTTGCGACCATTTTCGGGAAGTTCCCTGTTAATTACAAAGCGCTTCTGCAGGGCGGTCGTGTTGTGGCGTGGATCGATCCTATCACCGAGGACCGGATCTGATGCGAATTTGCGCGGCGTTTTCTCTTCTCCTTTGCGGTTGGCTTTTCTCCGCGCCGGTGTGGGGGCAGGACGGGGAAATCGCGCCAATTCCGCGCCGAATTCCCCCGACCAACGGAATCAAACTTCCGGCGGAAACGCGCGCTGCGCTGCGCGAGCGAACCGATAGGCTCAAGGACCGGGTCTGGGAGATTGACTTCAAAGAGCACGCCGCTGATGTCGGTATGCTGGTGAAGGCGGTCGATTTTGCTCTCCGTCACAATGAGTTTTATTCGGAAAAGGAAATTCCGCTCGCCTCGGAAATGCTCGACCTTGCGGAAGAGCGACACAGGGAACTCGATGAGAATGATGCGGCATCCTGGGTAAAGAAACGGGGATTGGTGATACGCGGGTATCGCTCGGAAATTGACGATTCCTACCAGCCCTACGGTTTGGAAATCCCGGAGGGTCTGGATCTCACCAGGCCGGTGCCTCTGCTCGTATGGCTCCACGGGCGCGGTGACAAGATCACGGACCTGCATTTTCTGAATCGGTGCCGGAGCAAAAGCCAGGCATTCGGAGGATTCGTCGCGGAGCAGCAGGATGCGATCATTCTCCATCCCTTTGGACGGCATTGTGTGGGGTGGAAGCACGCGGGAGAACGGGATGTCTTTGAGGCGATCGCGGCAGTGAGGGAGGATTATCCGATCGATCCGGATCGAATTGCGCTGGCCGGTTTTTCGATGGGCGGTGCCGGGGCATGGCACATCGGCGCACATTACCGGGATCAGTTTTGCGCCGTTCATGCCGGAGCCGGTTTCGCTGAGACGAAGGAATACAACAAGCTCACTCCGGAAAAGTACCCGGCTGACTACGTGCAGACGCTCTGGCAACTCTACGACGTGCCGAACTATGCAGCGAACTTTCTGAACGGCCCGTTGCTGGCGTATTCCGGAGCGGAGGACAAGCAGAAGCAGGCCGCAGATTTGATGGCACGCGAGTTGGCGAAAGCGGGCCACGAGCTGCGGCATGTCATCGGCGAGGGGATGGGGCACAAATACAATGAGGAGTCCGTCGAGAAAATCTGGGCCTGGTTGCAGGAGTCCTGGAAAAAGGGGCGACTTCGGCATCCGGAAACGATCCGTTGGGAAACTCCCACCTTGCGATATCCGGGGTTCGGGGGATTTCAAATCCTGGGGCTGGAGGAGCATTGGAAGAAAGCTTCTGCCGGGGTGAAGTGGGATCGCGAAAGCGGGAAGGCAGAGCTCGATCTGTCTAACATCAGTGCATTTGAACTCCGTGCCGGTGAGGGTGGAAATCTTTCCGGAATTCAGCTCGCGATCAATGGTACTCAGGTAGTGTCCGACAATCCCGGCTTTCCCGTTGAAGCGGTTCAGGTCCGCCGGAAAGGAGAAAACTGGGTTTGGGGCGAGCCTGACAAAACGGGCAAACGGCCCGGTGTTCAGGGGCCGGTAGACGATGCCTTTCTTTCTCCTTTCGTTGTGGTTCCTCCGGCGCAGCAACCGGTTCATCCGCAATTCGCCCGCTGGGTGGATTTCGAATTCGACCATTTTCGTGATCGTTGGGCGGCTTTGCTTCGTGGGGATCTGCCGGTGACGGAGGCGGGGGACCTCAATTCCGAAGACATCAGCGAAAAGAATCTGATTCTCTGGGGGGATCCGGAATCCAACCCGATGATTGCGGAGATCGCTGACCGGCTCCCGGTGAAATGGACCGAAGAGAGTTTTTCGTTTCGCGGGAAAGAATGGAACCGAAACAAACACGTGCCGGTTTTTGTCTTCCCCAATCCGCTGAATCCGGATCGCTACGTGGTGCTCAACAGTGGACTGACCTTTCGGGAAGGGCACGACTCGACGAACTCGCAACAGAATCCCAAGCTACCCGACTGGGCCGTGATCGGGCTGGATCAGGATCCGGATGAAAAAACTCCCGGTCGTATCGTCGAGGCGGGATTCTTTGACGAGAAGTGGCAATGAGTGTGATCGAACTGAATGGCGAGCGAAGATCCGGCCATGATGTCGGCTTTTTGTATGAGGAGTGGGACAGGCTTATCGCGGAGGCGGGCTGGAGAAAAACGGAAATCTTCCGTGCGGGTGACTGGCCTGTTTTTGCTGTCGAAAATGAGGCAGCAGTTTCGGGAAAAGAAGGAGGACTTTACGTTTCGGCGGGAGTTCACGGTGATGAATGTGCTCCCGTTTGGGGATTGCTCGAGTGGGTCGGAGCTGATGCGGAAAAGCTGAAGGATTTGCCCCTGGTTGTGTTTCCCTGCATCAACCCTCACGGGATTGTTGAGAACACCCGCCTCGACGGT
>JAKSBG010000431.1 GCA_022361255.1 Verrucomicrobiales bacterium | reverse complement strand
GGTCGGCTGATGAAGTTGATCTGCAACCGCGCCCCGACAACTTCGCGACGGTCAAGCAGCACCTCACCCGCGAGAAAATCGACGTCATCTTTGCCGCCTTCGGATACAACGAAAGTTTTGGTGGACTCGAACAGCTCGAAAGCTTTCGCGCGCGGCTCACGACCTGGCTCATCGATTTAAAAACGAGCGCCTTCAACGGGGAAACCGCCCCGCGAATCATTCTCGTATCGCCAACCGCGAATGAAAATATCGATGCGGTTGCCGCCGCCGATTTGAACAACGAACGTCTCGAAGCCTACGTGAAGGTGATGGCCGAAGTCGCCGCGGAAGAGAAAGTCGGGTTCGCCGATGTCTTCTCCGCAACCCGGACTGCGCTGGATGATCCCGACACAAACCTGACATTCAACGGGGTTCACCTGGTGGAGGAAGGCTACGAAGTGTTCTCCGACGAACTTTTTCAGAGAACTTTCAAGACCTCTCCACCCGATGGAAACGAGGAATTGCGCGACGTCCTCATTGACAAGAACCGCCAGTATTTCCGGCGCTACCGACCGCTCAATACCTTTTACTACACGGGTGGAAGGAACAAACAATACGGCTACCTCGACTTCCTCCCTGCGATGCGGAACTTCGAAATCATGACGGAGAACCGGGAAAAACGGGCCCATGCGATCGCGCGCGGGGAGTCGTTTGAAGGCCGCCCGGTCGACGACTCCAACCTGCCACCTCTCGATGAAGTCGCCGAATCGAAGGGCGCCAACGAATGGCTCTCCCCCGCCGACGAGCTCAAAGCCTTTCGCGTTGATCCGCGCTTCGAAGTCAATCTTTTCGCCAGTGAAGAGGAGTTTCCTGAAATCGCCTGTCCGATCCAAATGCGTTGGGACTCGAAGGGGCGCATGTGGGTCAGTTGCTCGACAACCTATCCGCACGTCTATCCCGGGCGCGAGCCGGAAGATAAAATCGTCATTCTCGAAGACACCGACAACGACGGCAAGGCAGACAAGTCAACTGTTTGGGCCGACGATGTTCACATCCCACTCTCCTTCGAACTCTATCGCGACGGCATCTTCGTTTCTGAAGAACCTCACCTGACCCTGCTTCGCGACACTGACGGAGACGACAAGGCGGATTCGCGGCGATACGTCTCTACCGGATACGGGACCGAGGACTCCCACCACGCGCTGCATGACTTCGTCTGGACTCCGGATGGCGAGTTGCTCTTTCGCGAATCGATTTTTCACAACTCACAGATCGAAACGCCCTACGGTCCGATCCGGGCAAAGAACTCGGCCTGGTTTCAGTATCGTCCCTCCACGGAGAAACTCGTCAGTTTCGGGGCCTATCCGAACACCAACCCGTGGGGTGTGACCTTCGATGACTGGGGAAATCATGTCGCGAGCCACCCGATTTTTGCGACATCCTTTCACGCCACCAACCCGCCCTACCCCGACCAACACCCTCGAGCAAACGGGATTCCCGCCTACTCCGGAGTCTGCGGGCACGAGTTTGTCGATTTCCCGATGTGGCCGGAGGAAATGCAGGGAGGCTTTGTCAAAGTGCGCTACAAGCCGACCAACCGGGTCGAAATTCACAAGTGGGTCGAAAACGACGATCACTTCGCCGAGGAGTATGTCAGCGATTTGATCTTCTCCGAAAACCTCAGCTTCATCCCTGTGGATCTGAAATACGGTCCGCGCGGTGCGATGTATGTTTGCGACTGGTACAACCCGATCAAGGGGCACGCCCAGTATTCTCTGCGAGATCCACGGCGGGACCGCAAGAGCGGACGGATCTGGCGTATTGTTCCGAAAAACGCCGAACTCCAGGATCCCCCACAGATTTCCGGTGCCGAGATCCCCGCACTTCTCGACAATCTGAAACGCCGCGAATATCGCTATCGCTACTGGAGCCGACGCGAGCTGCGCGATTCTCACCGCTCCGCTGAAGTGGCAGCCGCCCTGGACGAGTGGGTATCAAAGCTCGACAAAACCGCCGATCGTTTCCGGCATCATCAGGTGGAGGCGCTCTGGCTCTATCGCAGTATCGGGGAGTGCCGCCCTGACCTGCTGCTGGAAGTTCTCAACTGCGAAAACCACAACGCCCGCGCCGCAGCAACCCGCTTTCTCCGTTATCCTGCCGGGAATACCGGGCAGAAACTCTGGCAGGCCGGACTTGCTGACAATGGGCTGAGCCTGGAAGAAAATCTCGCCCAGCTGGCATCGCGCGCCGGCGACGACAACGGAATTGTCCGCACCGAAGCGGTTAACGCAGCCAGTTACATCGGAACGGAGGGAGCGCTTACGGCAATCATGGGAGTATTTGAGAAGCCGATGGACACCCATCTCGCCTACGCCACGACCTGCGCGCTTGGTTCAGAACGCATCGCGAAATTCTGGAAAGGCAACGATGCCTTCCTCGCTGCACATCCGAAACTCGCCGCTTTCGTGAACGCAGAGGCCGGAGAGGATCCCATCACGAAAAGCCTCGGCAAACCGTCTCGGGGAGACAAAAAATTCGACGCGCAGTCAGATGTCTCCGTAGTCAAAATCGGATGCATTCCGGAGAGACTTCTCTACGACACGAAAAAGTTTACCGTAAAACCCGGCCAACCTGTGAAGCTCATTTTCGCCAACCCTGACGCCACCCAGCACAATCTCGTCATCGTCGAACCCGGAGCACTGGAAGAAGTCGGCATGGCTGGAAATGAGATGGCAAAAGACCCGGGAGGACTGGCAAAGGGGTTTCTTCCCGACAGCCCCAAAATTCTTCACGCCACCAAATTGCTCGATCCGGACACGGGCGAGATCATGCGCTTTCATGCGCCCGAAAAGCCGGGCGTCTACCCCTACCTCTGCACATTCCCCGGCCACTGGGTCGTCATGAAAGGCGACATGATTGTAAAAGAGTAGTTTTGTCAGAACCAAACCCTGTCTCACCACGGACCCGACAGGGTAATGTCATCGAACAAACAGGGTTGAATCCGGCGTGCAAACTCCGCATTTGATTTCGCCTCTGTTGAGTCGACTTTTGCCACCTTGAAAATCGATCTTTCCAGCAAGCCCCACGTCGTAGCAACGGTGACGCAACCGGATGACCTCGCTTTGGTGAAAACGCAAAGCTCACCGGATTGCGACGTTCTCGAATACAGGCTCGATGATCTGGCCGGACAAGTGGACGAAGTGATTTCTCTTTTGGAGGAAAGCAGATTCCCTTCCCTCGCAACAGTTCGCCGTCCCGATGAAGGAGGAGCGAATCGACTTGGTGACGAAGAACGGCTTGAGATCTACTCCCGGGTAATCCCTCATGCGGACCTCGTTGATGTTGAGGTGGAATCCCTCCGTTTAAGCAATTTCCAGAAGTTGACCGAATCAGCAAAAGTGGTCGGATCTTTCCACAATTTCGAAACCTTTCCCGGTGAGACAGTCATTCGGAAGACCGTCGAGGACGCCTACCACCTGGGAGCGGAAATCGCAAAGGTCGCGGTCGTTCTCGAAACAATGGATGACCTGTTTGCTCTTACAAAAATTGTCGAGCAGCAAAGAGGCGAAGGCCGCCTGATCTCGGCCATGGGAATGGGTCCGCTGGGACGTCTCTCCCGCCTTGTCCTCGCGAAGGCCGGATCGTGCCTGAACTACGGCTACCTTCGCGTCGCCAATGCGCCGGGGCAGTGGTCAGCGAAAGAACTATCCGACCTGCTGACGAAACTGACTCAGTGAGTCGGCGCCGCCACCGTGTTGTCAACGAGCTCCCGACGTCTCACTTCGACAATTCGGGAGGCAATCTCGAGAATGGTCTCTTCGAGAATCAGGCGCAAATGACTGCCCGCCCGGTAATCAGCCGGTGCGATGTGTTTGATCCGTCCGGCGACACCTGACAACTGAAACGCTTTTCGAAAACTGACCCGGGTTTTGTCCTTCGGGTTGTAAACGGCGATGGAATGTCCGCCGAATCTCTTCATTACGGTGAAGCAGGGAACGTCCGTTGGTCCGTCTCCCAGGTAGATCATGTTGGGAAACGGAATCGGCCGAAGTTCGTCGGGCATGTGATCATTCACATCCTCGTTGGGATCGAGCATCCCTTTGTTGATTCGGAACAGGTATTGAGTCTTTGCGGTATGAGAAATGACCCGCCGCGGAAAGGAAATTCTCCCGGCAGAGTTTTCGGCGAACTCGCAACCGAAAATCTCTTTCACGAAAGGCTTCAGACGGCTCCCGTCGAGCAGGGGTTTGATACCGCTGGAAACGATGTAATGCTCGATCGTCACCCCCATCGCTTTGTGCTCGTCGGTGAGAAGCTCATTCAGCTCTCCAAACATCTCAGGAAGTCCCGGAAAAAACTGGAGATCTTTTCCGAGTTTTTCGAGATCCGAGTTGCTCGGACCATCCATCTCGAGGTAGTCGATCATCGCTTTGAGATAGGCGAGTTCGCTTTCGTAGCCTTCCTCTTCGACGAGAATTTTGCACCGCTTCCAGAACTCGGCCGGATTGATGCCGAATTTGGGAAAAAGAACGTCGTCCTGCATATAGGTAGGACTCAGAGTCTGGTCGTAATCGTAAACGATCCCAATGGTGTTTTGCGGTGCTGCCATGAACGGGAATAAGTTACCACCTTTTCCGGGTCTCTGCATCCGCCGTGGATGGATAGATTCCCGGGCTCGCGTTTTTGAGTGAAGTCTGCTCCGGGGGCCGGTAGAAAGCCTTCAGCTCTCTATTTCAGCGAAGGCCTCCTCCAGTCGGGGGAATTTCCAGTCATGATCAAACGCCTTCATCACAACAGGATCGACCCGCTGGCTGTCGAGGAAAAGACTGCCCATTCCTCCCGGTAGACGCTGAAGAAGAAATGACGGAACCGGCAGAAAAGCCGGACGTCCGAGAGCACGGGCGTAAGTCGCGGTAAATTCCCGGTTTGTCACCGGATGAGGGCTGACACAGTTTACCCGCCCCCTCACGCCGGCATTTTCGATAGAGTCGGCGAATATCGCGGCGAGATCCTCCACGTGGATCCACGACATCCACTGTTGACCGCTCCCGAGGCGCCCTCCCAGTCCCATTTTGAAAACGGGACGCATCCGCTTGAGCAGGCCGCCATCCCCTAAAACGAGCCCAATCCTCGGAATCACAACTCGCACTCCCAGTCTCGAAGCAGCCATGGCCTCCGCCTCCCAGTCCCGGCAGACTTCGGAAAGAAATCCAAACCCGACGTCTGATTCTTCATCGAGCCACTCATCCCCCCGGGACCCGTAGTATCCAATGGCAGAAGCGGAAACAAAAACCGACGGTCGGCGGCTCCGGGAAATGCGCTTGATGGCATCTACGAGATCCGCAGTCAGATCTATCCGGCTATCACGGATCTTTCGCTTCTTCTCCTTTGTCCAGAGCCCCGGAATCGGTTCGCCGGCCAGATTCACAACGGCATCGAGTCCGCTCACATCTATCGCCTCCCTGTCCAGAAGAGAACGCACCTCCTCCGCTCCGTCGATCGATTTGTCAGCCGAACGGGAAAACGCAACGATGGACCAGCCACGACCGTTGGCTTCGGTAGTGATGGCCTGGCCTAAAAAGCCCCTGGCTCCGGTGATTCCAATTTTCATTCCCGTTTCTGAGTGCCGGATCGACGGGCACGCAGAACTCTAGGTGGGAACCTCCCGTGTGCCAAGAGATTCTGACGGCGCCGCAACTTACGACGCGGTTGCTTCGGCCTTTTGCTCGTCGAGAACATCGACGAACTCACGGGAGCGTTCCCGAAGACGACTCAGGCCATGGGTAGATTCCGGAGAAATTCCCGGTTCCATCAAAATAAGTTCGGCAAAACCGGTCACTGATCCAATCATGTTCCGGAAATCGTGCCGAAGCTCCTTGTCATGGAGAGAAAAGTCCTCGACCGCATTCAGCTTCTTCCGGATCGCAATGCTGGAAGTTTCGATGTATCCGAAAAGTTCCGGGCCGTCGTCACCGTACTCGCTGACCCGGGGTTTTAACTGAACGGTTGTATTCACAATATCACGGGTGATTTCGCGAAGACGGTTCAATGAGGGGTCGCGGGAGACCTTGTCTTCAATAGCAGCACCATCCTCGATCTCTTTCTGATTCAACTTTCCTTCAAGGACTTGAATGATGGGCTTTGAACCTTCGTGAGTGGGAAAGATTTCTTCGTATCCGGCCGCTTTCGCTTTCTCAACAAGCTGGGGATTTTCAGTCGAAGAGATGCCGTAGAACGGAATATTCGCCAGAGTTCCGATACCACGCACAGCCTGAACAGCAGTCCAGAGACCATAATCAGCCAAATCCAAATCCGTGATCATGAAATCCGGTTCGTGTTGACGGCAAAACTCTACCATCTGCATGGGGTTCCAAACCACTGCGGTCTGGAAGCCTGCCTGGCCAAGGGCTTGTTGGAAACGCTCTCCTGTCTGGCGCTCTCCTGCTACAATCAAAACACGGTTCATTCAGTAAAATGGGGTCGTAGAATATCTGCGAATAATCTAATTACTATAAAAATACTAGATTATTAAGTTTTTCCAAATTGTTTTTTAAAAAATTTTCGCGATTCCCCGTGGTGTCCGATTTCTCATTTTCATCGTATCCTGATTTGACCAAATCAGCGAAGCATTGAAGATTTGGCGTTCAGAACCTGAAAATTACTCAATATCAGCTCTATCATGAAAATTAAATCCATGTTCCTGGCCGTTGCTGCACTCACAATTAGCGCAACAGGCGGTCTCGCCGACGAAGCGCATGAAGTAAAAATCACGGCGGATAAAACACAATTTCTCTACGACGTGAAGGAGTTTACCGTCAAACCGGGCCAAAAAGTAAAAATTATTCTGGTGAACCCGGCCGATAGCGTAAACCGCCAGCCTCACAATTTGCTCATCGTTAAGCCGGGTAAGAAAGACGTCGTTGGAATGGCGTCCAACGCGGGACTTTCCGATCCTACTTTTTTGACAGAGAAAAACGCAGTTCCTGATTCCGAAGATATTCTCTTCCACTCCAAGCTGATCCAGCCGGGACAGGAAGACATTCTGGAATTTACTGCACCGGAAGAAGCTGGTGATTATCCTTACCTCTGCACCTATCCCGGTCACTGGGCCATCATGAATGGGGTCATGAAAGTAGCCGAGTAAGCCTCCGAAAACTTTCTTTTCTACAATGTCCCGTTCGTCGACTCAGGCGAACGGGATTTTTTTTGCCTTATCAAAAAAGGACATTACAAAATAATAAACCTGTTGTAATTATCATAATTATCATGTATTTTCCTCTCTAACCACTGGATGAATACTACAATTCAGATCATTGACGACAATGTTGCTCTGACCACTCTGCTCGCGAAAACGCTCAGCAAATTTGGCTATACTCCAGTCGTCGAGAACAACCCTCTTCTCGCAATCAACACCGCTCGACATCATTTGCCGGATTTGATTCTGCTCGATATCATGATGCCGGAGCGCGACGGAGGGCGGGTCCTCGCGGATCTGCGAGCAGATCTATCGTTACGCTACATTCCCGTAGTTCTTCTTACCGGCATCGCGCGGGAGGTTCAAGGACTGGCTAACACCGGCGGTATCACCAGCGTGATTCTCTCGAAGCCGGTGCAATTGAAGGAACTCCTCCACACCATCGAGGGCCAACTCTCAGAGAGCAGGACCTACAACGAGCAGCAGGAATTTAATGCAGAACAGGAGGCTGCAATCGGCCTCGATGCTGCGCACCGCTCTCCCGCCGCGCTTCCACCACTCCAGTCAGAATTACCGGAACGGGAACCCGGAAGTGCTTTTTCCGGCGAAGCTACACCTCCTGTCGATTTTGCTTTTCCAAAACGCGAGGAAAATAGCTCAGGTGTATCGCCCGGCGGTCTTGACCGATAGACTACGCGAGGCCGTTCGCCCGGAATTCGTCAAGGCACCACTCATACTCCGACACGAGTTGATCCACTACATTCCGGGAACGAATCTCTTCCGGTAAAACCTCCCAGGTGTAGGTCTCCATTTCGAAATGCGTGCACCACCCCGGCTCAGCTCCCAGGAGCTTGAGTATGCCGGTAATATGATCGCTGGTATCGGCAAACAGGGCTTCCGGCTGAGCATGAACGGGTACATGAAAATGGACCCGCCACTCATCACCCGGGTCGTCCGGGTTTTCATCGAACCAGGAAAGTGCATCGGGTAGATCTCGAAACCTTTCCACGACATCCTCCCCTTTTCTGATCACGACCTGATGAAGGTAAACCTCATCCTGAAACGCTCCCAGTCTCTTCACTGATTCCGCACCCGGCTCGAGGCGGAGCGCAGAACTCAGATGAATTTTGCTGATCCGGATTCCGGCTGCCCGCAGGCGCGCGACAGCAGCCTCAGGGGTTTCGTACTCGATCGCGAGATGGCAGGTGTCGTAGTTTACCCCCAGATTCCGGGAGATTTGATCGCTTTCGGCGGACGAGACACCCTCGTGAAGCCGTTCGAAAAAAGGAACAGTTTCGGGCGTCGTTTCGAAATACCCGAGAGGCTCCGGCTCAAGCCCCAGGTGAAGATCTTGTCCCGTTTTCTCTCGAAGCGATTCAATGTGACGGGAGCAGGAACGCAGATTCTTCACCATCACCTCCTCTGCAGATTCGCGGTTCTCCGGAGCAATGAACTCCTTGAATGATCCCGGGAGCGTACTGACGCTAAGTGACTTTTCATCCGGGGAAAGTTTCACCAGCAAATCAAAAAGCCGGTTCGTGTAGGTGAGTCGTTCCGGCGTGGTCCAGTCGGGAACGTAGACCTGCTCCTTCACCCGGCTTCCGTGAAATGTACCGTAGGGAAAGCCATTGATGGTAAACACGTATGCGTTGCGTTCGTCCATCCAGCGCCGAAACGCATCCAGTTCCCTCTCGTCATTCCACAATTCCTCCGCTGCATTGGCGCTGAGCCGCAGCCCGATTCCGTAGCGATCCCCATTGCTGACGCGTTTGCGAACCTCGTCCGTGAAATCGCGCAATCCGGCAAAAGTCTCTTCCCAGGTTTCCCCCCGATGAATATTGGTACAATATCCCAGATCAATATCGTGCAGTAGCCGCATAGCGGGAAGAAAGGCGAAATCGAAACCAGTCGCAAGGCAAACCGGTCCGATAATTTCTTTCGAAAACCCGAAACAATGCTGGACTTCGCACATTAAGTTCTCAAAACTGAGAAAACCCCCGTTTTTGCCCCCAACATGAGTATCGGAATGCCCAGTCAGTCCAGCCCCCTGGAATCACTTCCCCTCCCCTCTGATTCCTCCATTCTCGTCGTCGACGAAGACCCCGCGTTTCAGCTGGGCTTGAAGACTTTTCTTCATGAGTATGTAGGATTTTCCCGCGTATTTACCGCCAATGACGGCCAGGAAGCTCTGGATTTGATTGAAAGCGAAGAATCGATCGAGCTGATTACGCTTGATTACCAGATGCCCGGCATGAACGGCATCGAAGTGCTTGAGGAGCTCAGCAAGTCGCCTCCCCGGCACCTGAGTGTCACCATGATCACCGGCTACCCCTCCGGCGAGTTGAAGGAGGAATTCCACAGCTTTGGTTCATCCCGCCTTCTCACGAAATATTTTCTTCCAAAGCCGGTCGAGTTTGAGAAACTCGAGCCCCTGATGCTTCACGCGCACGACGAATTGCAGGTCGCAAAGCGGAACATCGATGAGGATGGAGTTATTACTGTCCACGGAGAAGCTGAAGAGGAGGACTACATCGAAGCTCAGCTCCGTCATCAGACGGCAAAACTGGAGGCGATTGAGCAGAAAATCGACAAACTGAAAAAGAGATGGAGAGCGGATTTCTGGACACTCGTCCTTGCCGCTGCCGCGATCTGGGCTGCCGTTCATTTCGGTTGGTTTCAGAAACTCGAACCATCCTGGGAGAAGGTAAAAACAGAAGTCTCGAAAATGCTGCCGTCCTCATCCCCCGCTGCAGCCGGACCCGGCGAAAACGAAAGTTCGGGCGAAGAGAAGGGTCAAATAACCCCGCCCGCCGCCGGGAAATCGGACCCCGGAGCCGGAAATCAAAACGCCGGCAAGTCCGGTCAGAGCGCTGAAGAAAAGCCAAAAACGAAACCGGAGAACGGAGGACGCCCCCTCTGATTCTTCTTTCCCCGTTACAAACGGGGCGTCGGATTGTAGTCGAGCAAGGGACAATTTTCCGGAATAGTGGCACCGTGAAAAACGAACATCCCATGAATCCATCCAATTCCGACTCAGACAATCCACCTCCGATCGAAGAAGAAACTTCCGCAGAAGAAACCGCATCCCGTGATTTTACCAAAACCGTGGAAGATGCATTCCGAAGCGGCGCGGAGGACGCGAAAAAGGCTTTTGAAAAAGCAATTCCGAAAGCGAAAGACGACATCTCCAAAGGAGTCCACGACGTCGCCTACGCGGTTTCCTATGCCGCCATTTTCGGAACCGAGCTTCTCAAGGAATTTACGCCCGACAACATTCTCGACGGACTGCGCGAAGGCTCAAGCGCCGGTCGCCGCGCTGCCGAGGAAATTGTTCGGGAACGGAAAGAAAAGGCCGAACGGGAGCAACGTGCCGGCGAATCCGATGACGCTTCCCCGGGCGATAGCGAACCCGTGATGGTCTAACAACCTGCTGCCCCGACCTGACAGGGTTGGGTCTCGGGTATCGAACAGGGTTACGCCTCACCGGTAACCCTTTCAGGCCCCGCGACTTTACTGTATCGCAGCGGGAGCCGATTCCTCACGCATGACCACTTTCTCCGTCGTCATCTGGCCTGCGGCAGGGGGATCAAAAGTGACAAAACCGGTCCCGGCCCACTCCGTTCCCCGTTTCAGGGTTTCGGCGAAACCTACATCCCCCATTGAAATTGTGGAGTGTCCCAGGGTCGTGTGGAAAACGCGTCCTTCCCCGTAATTG
>JAKSBG010000118.1 GCA_022361255.1 Verrucomicrobiales bacterium | reverse complement strand
TAGGCAAGGTCTTCCGCTCCCGCCGTCACCTTCAAGTCCCCGGATGAATCGATCGCAATGTTACCGGTTTTGTTCCCGGTAGCCCCCACACCTCCGTGTCCGACCTGGGCATAGGATCCTGTTCCCGCCCCTGCGATGAGCGAAACATCGACCCCGGAACCGGGAGCATGCGTGTGTGGGTCAACATTCAGGAAAATATCACCTTCCGCCGATCCATTCGCTCCGGCTCCACCGTGTCCGACCTGCGCATAGATCCCGTCGGAGTTTCCTCCGATCAGGTCAATGTTTCCGCCGATAGAGCTAACCGCAATATCGCCCTCAAATGAACCTGCGCTGCCCTGGCCGCCGTGACCGATCTGGGAAAAGGCGAGAGAGTTCACATCGCCCACTGTGATATCACCAGCCACGTTGATCGTGATGTCACCCAACTTGCTGCCGCTTTCTCCAAATCCTCCGTGTCCAATAATCGCGCTCGCGGTAGGGTGCGTTCCCGCTGCAACGAGCAGGTCACCGGAGCCAATCGTCAGAGTGACGTCACCGCTCATGGTGCTGGCATCGTCACGACTCCCGTGCCCGATATACCCATAGGAATATTGTCCACTTCCTCCGCGGAGAGTGAGCCCGCCTGACGCAACATCAATCGTGGTATCTCCACCGATCGTTGTTCCGTTGAGATAGTTTCCATTTCCGATTCCCACTCCTGTGCTCGTTCCAGTCCCCCCCTGCATCAATATACCGTCAGAAAGACCCGTTCCGGTCGTGACAACCGAAACATCCCCGCTGACAGGTTGATTGTTATTGTATCCCCCGTTTCCGATCAGGGCAGAAGAGCGGTTGCCATCGCCACCGCGCATTTCGATGCCACCTGTTCCGGCGTGAACGGTCACGTTCCCGGAAGTGGCTCCGTTCATGGCGATGCCCCCGTTTCCGATCTGAACGTAGCCGTTTTCGCTGCCGTCACCTCCGAGCAGGGATACTTTTCCGGCAGTGTTAAGAACGGAAATGTTTCCGGACGCTGCCCCGCTACCATAGGAGCCGGAGGAATCTTTTGATCCACCGTGACCAATTTGTGCATAGCCATTCTGGCGTCCGCCCATGAGCGTAATATCCGAGGCACCGTCAATCGTGATGTTGCCCGATTTGGCATCGTCCCAATTGTTGCCGCCGTGACCGATCTGCGCATAGCTTCCATCGCCACTTGCCCCCTGATTCGCGGTGAGGTTGATGTCTCCAGGCGCACAGAAATCAATCGTGATATCACCACCGAGAACGGAATTGTGAGCTCCGGTTCCGCCGTGACCGATTTGCGCGAAAGAGTGGGATGCGTTCGTTGCGGATATAAGGTCCAGACCGCCTGCCTTGAGATGAAGAGCAATATTTCCGGTAGTTCCCCCGGATGTGGCGGTAGGACGGAATCCGACCTGGGTGAAAGCGTCATCTGAATTGCCGGCGATCACATCAACACCATGAGCAGCAAGGGTAGTGGTTCCCCCGCGTGAGCCTACAACAATGCTGTCGGTCTGACCGGCATTCCCCAGGGTAATCGTCTTTCCGTTGTTTCCGAACGTGGAACAATTGTTGAAATCGACAGTAAACCCGCCATCGGAAATAGCCGGATCGCAGAAGTTAACCGGGTTCCCGTAGTCAACTGAACCACCAACAGAAGTTCCAGCGCCATTCCACCCGGCCACGAGAGTGACGTCTCCACTCCCGGAATTCTGAAACGACGTCAGCATCGTGATGTTTCCTCCGGCAATGATGAAGAAATCATTCGCGCTGTCGATTTCGCTAATGCCGATGTTGGAAGCATCGATCACGTAGTCATTGTTGTTGTTACTGTCCAGGATCTGAATCAGCCCGGTTCCGAGGTTTCCGTTGATGATCGTGGTCTCATCAGCCAATACACCGGCCGGAAGGGTAATGCCTCCGTTGGCGATTTTCTGATAACCGTCGCCTCCCAGGTATTCCCCGGGCTGAAGACCATTGTTGTTCTGATGAAAAATCCAGACCTCACTTCCCGTGCCAACTCCATTGGTTCCCGAGAGTTGGCCACTGGAGAAAAGATGGATTCCACCTTCACGATCACCCAGTGAGGTTTTGGCTCCGTCACCGTTTCCGATCATTGCGTAGCTGTTGTCTGCATCTCCTCCGGCCAGCACGGTGTCACCGTCTCCGGCCACTACCGTGATATCGCTGCTGAACGTGCCCTCGGATGAAATACCCCCGTGCCCGATCTGGGCATATTGTCCTTCCGCTCCCGCATCTCCCCCGTTCAGCAGAACAGAACCGCTGGGAGCAACCACGTTGATTTCGCCATCAAAGTCTCCGTGGGCATTGTAACCACCGTGACCGATCTGAGTAAATGCGCGGTCGCCATCGCCGTCTGAATGAAGCTCCACACCTGCCAGGCCTACTACGCAAATCTCTCCACTGAGCGTTTCACTGCCGTCCACCAGAGTAATCTCTGAACCGCCGTGTCCAATCTGAGCGCTGCTGTAGCTGTGATCTCCGAAAGTATTCTGCCCTCCGACATCATCACCACCCCCGCTAAGCAAAGTAACTTTTCCGGCCAGGGCATGAACCTCAATCATCCCGCTGCTGTTTCCCCTGACCCGGAATCCGCCGTGACCAATCGTTGCCGAAGTGAGTTCGTGATTCGTGCCTCCTTTCAGCGCGATATCGCCCGTCGCAGTGGTCACGGTGATGTTGCCGATTTTAGTATTGGGGCTGAGGGTTTCCTTGTCTCCCCCGTGACCGATCCGTGCGTAGTTGTGGTCACGTCCGCCACCGGAAATCTCGACTCCATTCTGAGCCGAAACGGTAACATCGCCGTTGAAGGGGCCTCCACTGTTTGCACCGCCCATCCCAATCTGAGCATAGGCAAACCGACCATCGTGAGCGTCCCCGTTTTGATCTCCACCGAGTACACGGATGGCACCACCGGAGGAAACGTTAATTCCATCGGGAGCTCCGGACGTCCCCACTGCCGCGGCCGATTTGTTGATGCTTGAATTTGCGCCGCCGTGCCCGACCTGGGCGTAATCGTAGTCATTCGTTCCACCAATTAGATCGATATTACCGTCAGCAGATAAATTGATGGCCCCGTAGGCAGCGGCGGTGGAATTTCGCCCTCCATGGCCAATTTGCTTGTAATTCAAGTCACGGTTTCCTCCGGTCAAAGTAATATTGCCTGCTGAATCGAGACTAATGTCTCCGGATTGATTGGCCGCGGATGCGTAGCCACCATGCCCAATGTGCGCGTAGGACGCCGTATTCGCCCCCACAGTGGAGCTTCCCGCCACCAGGTGAATACCGTTCCCGGCTCCCGCAGCAATGGTTGAAAGGGAAATATCTCCAGTATTGGCACCCACATTATCTCCGAATCCGCCATGCCCGATCTGGCCCGCGGAACGCTGTCCGAAACCGGCGGTCACATCAATGAAATTCGCTGCGCCAATTTCGATATCCCCGTTGTGGCTGCCATCGGCGTCATATCCACCATGACCAACTTGCGCTCCGGAACGATTGCCACGTCCGGCATTCAGATCCACCTGCAAGGCATTGGAAAGAGTAATCGTTCCCGCATTATCCTGATTGAGTGAGTTGCCTCCGCTTCCAATCATCGCATAGGCATTGAATCCGTTTCCGCCGTCAGCACGAACCTCCCCCGGTTCGCAGAAAGAAATCGAGATCGCTGCATCGGTTCCATCCGCATCGGCTCCCAAACCTCCGTGACCAATTTGCACATAGCTGCCTCCCGTCGTCGTGCCGTCTCCGGCATCACCCGCATTCAGGAAAAGACCTCCCTCTTTCAGATTCACATCGACGGCCCCAGTCGCCTGTCCGCTTCCATTGGTGCGAAATCCAAACTGAGTGTGCGAATCCTCTGTAGAATTCGATGCCTGCAGAGTCAGGCCATAAGCACCTGCCCCGTTGATGCCCTGTCGGGATCCTACGGCCACGCCGGAAGCCTGATTGGCGTTTCCGATCAAAACATCACCGTTGTTATTGCCGAAATTCGCACAGGTATTGAAGTCGAACGTTGCCTGACCAACGGCAATCTCCGGCAGACAGAAGTCACCACCGGAGTAGGTCACCGTTCCGTTGAAAGTTGCTCCCGACCCGTTCCAGCCCGCGACGAGGAAAACATCGCCATCGAGAGAGTTCTGGTAGCCGGCTTCCATCACAATGCTTCCCCCGGTCATCAGGTAAAAATCTTCGGAAGTTGCTACATCGAAGCTGTTGCCTCTCACCTCTAGATCAATGTCATTGGAAAATGCCAACGAGATCGGGCCCTGGTTCCAGTTTCCGGCGATCATTTGATTCACGCCCCGCAACGATGCATCGCTAACCGCAAGCCCGCCATTGGCGACAACCTGCAGGCCGTCACCACCTGTGTAATCGCCCGTCTGAAGGTCACCCTCCGTCTGGTGAAACAGGTGCGCCTCGCTGCTGCCATCCACTGCCGTGATCTGCCCGCTGGAGAAAAGGTGGATCCCCCCCTGACGTGTCCCTTCCGAAGTTCCGGCTCCGTCACCGTGGCCAATCATGGCATAAGCATCGGCTGATCCTCCGCCAGTCAATGCCATCGAACCCGCACCTGCGACTACGTTCACATTGCCTGACAAAACTCCGTCAGCATCCACACCGCCATGTCCAATCTGAGCATACTGCCCTGCCCCGCTTCCGGCAGCACCCGCAACGGCACCTGACGGTGCCACGGCAGTGATATCGCCGCCCAAATCTCCCGCTACACCAATCCCTCCGTGGCCGATTTGGACATAACTGCCCGGGCCGTTTCCAGACACTCCCAAATCAATACCGTTTACGCCCACCACACAGATTTCCCCCCGGCGAACCGAAGAAGGATCAAGAAAAACGCCTCCTCCGGAATGACCGATCGCAGCGAAACTGTCTTGCGCTTCCCCGCCCCGTAGACTCACGGTTCCGGCCTCAGCGTGCACTTCCACATCCCCGTAGGCATCAAATCCAGCGTCTACTCCGTGATGACCGATTGAGGCATAGCGCCGCGATGCACCAGCCAGGTCCGGCGCAGAGCTGTTACCATCGAGAAGGATGTTTCCGCCAGTCGATGTCACCGAGATATCGACTCCGTCTCCAGCTGATCCATATTGCAGGTTCGAATTCACTCCGCCGAAATGGGAGCCCCCGTGCCCGATTGCGGCATAGGCATCGCTGTTGGCTCCACCGGTCAGGTTGATATTCCCTCCTGCTGTCACATTGATATCAGAGGCTCCGCTCACTCCGCTCGCGTTGGTAAAGGTTACACCGGGGCCTGCTCCAACCGGATCTGCCATTCCCGACTTTTGCAGCACAAACGCATCGACTCCGACTCCATCCTCCCGAACAGAAACTCTCATCGTATAGGTAGTGTTGGGTGCCAGATTCCAAAGCACCGCGGATTGAGGGGTGGCACTGGCGTTGTTGATCTCAACTCCGCCTGTCGTGTACCACCCCGGCGTGGCAAAATTCCGGTCTGCATTCCCAGCATACTCCACCCAGTCCGGCTCCCCTCCCGCACCATCACTCACCTCTTCAATGTTGAAGAAAATCGAGTCACTTCCCCCATCATATCCCGTCCAGCGAGGATAGAATCGATACTCGCCTCCCACTCCGTCAGTGGTGAAGCTGAAAGTGATTTCATCCCCGCCATTGGGCCCTCCTGTACCGCCGCCCTGCCTCTGGAAGGCATAGCTGCCCCCTCTTGCATTCTGATAAAACCCGTCCGGCCCTACCAGATCAACAATCGGCGTGTCCGGCGTAACTACAAACCAGTCACCACTGTTGCTACCGGTAAACATTTCCCCTTCCACCACAATTTTGCCATCCCGCTCCGTGAAACCGCCAAAACCGCCCACGGCACCGGCCAGGGAATGGCCAATTTGACCGAAATTGAAATTACCTTCGTTTCCGGAGGCCGCTCCCGACCCGCCGGAAACATCAAGATTTCCTCCGACATTGACGTTGATCAATCCGTCTATAAAGCCATCGGCAGCAATCCCCCCGTGACCTACCAGTGCGTAGGCTTTTTCCGCTGAGCCACCGGTGACAGTCAAATTGCCGCTACCATTGCCATCGTTGTCACTGTTCAACGTGATGACCCCGCTCTTGTTGCCGACCGCTTCCAATCCACCGTGTCCCACCTGCGCATAGGATCCCACCGCTTCGCGTCGACCGCCCAGAATCTCCACTCCGTTTGCCGCAGAGACCGTCACATCGTCCTGCAACGTTCCATCCACCCGCGTTCCGCCATGGCCGATCTGAGCGTAGGTATCGTGAGCACGACCCGCTGCGGCCATTGAAATTTCACCGGTATTTGAGGTCACCGAAACAACCCCTGACTTGTCTCCGAACGCTTCCCAGCCGCCGTTTCCAATCTGACTGTAAGCATAATAGTTGCCCCCGGCGTTCATTGTGATATTTCCATTCGCGGACACCGTGACAGGTGCGCTCATATTGCCTGAGGCAAAAACTCCACCCAGTCCGATCTGCGCGTAGATGCCAACGGCATTCCCGAGATTGTTATCAAAACCGTTTACTTTGCCTGCGTTCACTACGATCGCCCCCTGATCAGAAATCACGTCGATGAAGTCGGCCTGGTGGTTTCCATCCGCTTCGTATCCACCGTGACCAATCTGAGCTGTGGTTCTGTCATTCGTGCCTCCCCGCAATTCGATATTGTTGGTCGCCCGCACCGAAACTGATCCGCTGAAATCTCCTTTGGCGTAGTGCCCGCCATGCCCGATCTGCTTCGAATTGTTATCGCCGGATCCACCATTGAGCAACACCCGGTCTCCTGCCAAAACGGAGATATCACCGGTATGATTTCCATCCGCACTAATTCCGCCGTGCCCAATCTGTGAGTAGGCATTCCCGGAGATGAAATACGGTGATGAAACAAACGGAGTACCGGAAAGCTGCACGGTTCCGTTCGTCGCAGTCACATCGATTGTTCCACTATGTCCAACTCCAGTCCCGAAATCATCAGCATCGTATCCACCGTGTCCGATCTGGGAGAATGCCCGATAATCTTTGCCCAAATGAATGAGCACATCATCGGCAGCTGTCACTGAAATATCCCCGGAATGGTCTCCTCCGGCTCTTCCACCGCCGTTTCCGATGAGGACAAAAGCATCATCCCCGTTATTCGGCGTACCCGTACCACGGAGAATCACGGAGCCGGTTCCATCCGTTCCCGCATGTACCGTAATGTCCGCCCGGTGCCCCGTGTCATCAGCGGTATCAGCGTCTGCCTCATATCCCCCGTTTCCGATCATCGCATACGCCTGATGCTGTTGATAGGCTGCAGCATCGCTGCCTCCTCCGAGCAAAACAATGTCATCTGCCGCAGAAACCGTGATCTGATCGAGATTTCCCATCCCATCTTCGCCTCCCTTGTCTCCACCGCCGCTGGATACCCCGCCGTGTCCGATCTGAACAAAAGATCTGATACCTCCCTCCGTAGCCGCCATTCGAATTTCCCCGTCGGATGAAACCACTGAAAGTTCCCCCTGGAGGAAACCGTCGGAGGCATATCCACCGTGACCGATCTGAGCAGCTGAATCGACGCCTGCTCCGCTGGCAAGAGTAATGCTGCCAACTGATTGCACCGTAATAGCTGCATCGGCATTTCCGTCCCTGTTTTCTCCCCCGTGTCCAATCCGGGCAAATCCGCCCTCGGCATCCCCGCCACTCAGAAGAACACCGCCAGTAGTCGTGTGGACCGCGATTTCTCCTGTAGAATCCGAACCGGTCGTCGTCGAAAATCCAATCTGGGCACCGGAATTGACTGAAGTATCACTTCCATTCACGGATACCCGGTTCGCCGCAACGTTGGTCTGACCAGCGCGCGACCCGACTTCCGCAGAGCGCGATGTCGCATTCAAAGCAACCGCGCCACCGCTATTTGCGAATGATCCGGCCACCCCGAGAATTCCGGTGGAAAAATTCACGTCTGCAATGATACCCGTTAGAGGGTCTGCCAGACCGGCTACAGCGGAGTTCCACCCGGCAACTACGTTGATATTACCGGCACCGCCATTTTGCACATCACTCTCAAATTGAATACCGGACTCCGACAATATGTTGAAATCGTTGGCAGAGGTAAACTCCACATCCCCTGTTGCATCGAAAAGAATTCCCCCTGCACCTGTTGCATGTAAGGACACATCGCCCGCCGCCAGATCATCCTGCAGCATGTTTCCGATGAAGTTGCTTACCTGGAAAACATTTCCACCGGATGCACCGAAGACGTCGTCCATTGAGTTGGCCTTGATAGTAACGTTGGCATCAAAAATCGTTCCGGCTGCGTCTTCATTGTGATGCCCGATAGCAGCAACACCTCCTCCTGCGGGATCTTCAATCGACACCTCACCGGTTGCGGCCACGTAAATATCTCCCGTACGAGTTCCCGTATTCACGCCGGAAACCCATCCTCCATGTCCCACCCGTGCGTAGTTGGTACTACTCGGACCAGCATCGAGATTCACATGAGTTCCGGTAACCCGAATATTCCCGCTAAAATTCCCCAGAGAGTCATGCGAACCACCATGCCCGATATGTGCCTGACGAAATGCATTGGAAGTGGAATTTTGTCCGGCAATCAAATCCACAGAACCCGACCCTCCATCGACAATGATATCACCGGAATATTCGTTCGGAACCGGGCTACCGCTCAGAACTCGACCTCTGCCACCATGCCCAATCTGGGCGAAGCCAAAACGTCCAGTTCCGACCTGATCAGCCATGAGACTAACACCCGAGCCAGAAAAGACAGATATATCGCCCCCTTTGTCTCCGCTCCGCTGGTATCCCCCATGTCCAATCTGAGCGTGAGCATTGTCATACTTCGGACCTCCGGCAAGACTCACAGTGGATTTTGCATGAACTGTGATGTTTCCGTTTCCGTCTCCG
>JAKSBG010000481.1 GCA_022361255.1 Verrucomicrobiales bacterium | reverse complement strand
TTTTGGAAAGCTCAAATCCGACAACACGACCGACCCGGCCGAGCTCCACTTCCCGGTTTTCCTCGTTGGACCAACCGGTGAGACGCTCGCCGATGAAGGCTTCATTCCCCGGTACACCGACGGCTTTCCCCCCGTAGCTTTCAATTCCTTCGACGAGTCCGGGATTGATCGTTCCACTGAGTGTTTTTTCCACGATGCCCATGGCTTCGTCTGTCGTCACCCGCTGCCCCCCGACAAAGGTTGCCTCCAACCCCGCCTCTTTCATCGCCGCGGAAATCGCTTTCCCTCCCCCGTGAACAATAACCGGATTGATCCCGGCAAGTTCCATGAAGACAATATCACGCAAAAGCCTCCTCACGAGATCAGGGTCATCCATCGCGCTTCCGCCGACTTTGATGAGGAACGTCTTTCCCCGAAATTCCTGAAAGTACGGGAGTGCCTCTACCAGAACTGCGGCTTTCTCAATCTGCTGTTGGAAGGTTGTCGCCATCGGGAAAACGGGAAGCCGGAAACATCGACGAAATCGTTTCCGGGGCAAGGAAAGATTCGGCGGCGAAAACCGCAAAATAACGTCACCGCAACAGGTTCCGGTGAACTAGGATTTGCGATTCAGCGCGTATTCCTCCCGATTGAATTCGACATATTCGGGGGACAAATCGGAAGTGAACAGACTGTAGCAGCCTTTCCCGATATTCAGATTGATGCAGACCGTGAACTCATCCTTCTTCACAGCGGAACTCAATTCATCAATCGAGGTTTTCGCAGCGACTCCGTTCTGGCATGCGAGAACCCCGTCAAAATGAATCTCGACCATTTCCTCCTTCACTCTCGCCCCGGAGTAGCCTACCGCGTGAATGATCCGGCCCCAGTTGGGATCGTTGCCATTCCAGGAACATTTCACGAGCTTGGAATTTCCAACTGCCCGTGCGATTCGCTCGGCATCGAGCGGGGATGCCGCACCGGTTACCTTCACCTCGACCAGCTTGGTAACCCGCTCCCCGTCTGAAACAATCAATTTCGCAAGATGCAGCATAACCTGCGTCAGCGCCTCGCGGAACTTTTTCTTCCCCTTCCCCCCTCTGACAATGCGGTTGTTCCCTGCCTCTCCGTTTGCCATCACCACCACCGTGTCGTTGGTGCTCATGTCTCCATCGACAGAGATCCGGTTGAATGACTGCTCAACCGCCTCGAGCGTTGCCGCCTTGATCTCGGACTGGGAGATGTTGGCGTCTGTCGTAACAAAGCAAAGCATTGTCGCCATGTGAGGATTGATCATCCCGGCCCCCTTTGCGACAGCCCCGATACGAACCTTTTTGCCACCGATCTTGCACTCCGCAGCGACGCTCTTCTGCCTCGTGTCGCTCGTCATGATGGCATTCGCTATATCTTCGCCGTCCGCCTTTAATTCTTCGACCAGGGGACCGATCTTCGGTTGAATTCTTTCCATCGGCAACGGCACACCGATGATTCCGGTGGAACAAACCTGTACCTCCCGCTGCAATATGCCGAGCGCTTTGCTCGCATCATGAGCCATTGTCCGGGCATTCACCATCCCCTGGTGACCGGTACAGGCGTTTGCGTTTCCACTGTTTACAATGATGGCGCGGGGAGGATGCGACTTCAGATAGCTCGAAGAAAGTCGCACAGGCGCAGCGCATACCTCGTTCTGCGTGTACACTGCCCACCCCACGGTCGGAGCTTCGGAATAGATTAACCCGAGATCGAGTCTTTTTGCTTCCGGATTCTTGATTCCACAGCCAACGGCAGCAGACAAGAATCCTTTCGGGGCACAGATGCCCCCATCGATGCATTTTACTTTTATGGCCATGTGCGGAGTGTGTTTCGTAGTGCCGGGGAGTTGGCATCTCTCCGGCATCTCCATCTTGATCAGAAATTCAGCAGTCCGCAAGTCTCAGGAAGCGAATTCATCAGATTAAAACTCTGAATTCCCTGGCTTGCCGCCCCTTTGCCCAGATTGTCCTCAGCACTGCTAAGTATGAGACGGTTCGTCCGGGTATCGACGACCCAGCCAATATCAACAAAGTTCGTGCCGGTCACATTTTTCGTATCGGCAAAATTTCCTTCACCGAGAATCCGAACGAACGGACGGCTGTCGTAAGCGGTTTGGAGAGTGTTCCCCACCTCCTCCGAAACAGTTTCGGATGAAGGCAGATAGTTACAAAAGATCGTAGTTGCGATACCGGCCTTCACCGGCATCAAATGCGGAACAAAGCTGACTTTCACTTCCCTTTCGGCAGCGATGGAAAGTTCCTGCTCAATCTCGCTCAAATGCCTGTGCTTCGGAGCGCCGTAGGCTCGCAGACTCTCATTCACCTCGGCGAAAAGCAAAGTCGTGTCAGCCTTCTTTCCCGCGCCGCTCACACCCGAAAGGCTCGATACCGTAATCGACTCAGGATCAATCAATCCTGCCATCAGCAACGGAACCAGCGGCGTGAGTATGCTTGTCGGATAACAGCCCGGAGACGCCACCAGACTCGCTGACTTGATTTCTTCTTCGTAAAACTCGGGAAGCCCGTAAACGGCCTGTTCCAGGAGCTCCGGAGCGGGATGCGGGGCCCCGTAAAATTCCTCGTAAACCGCCGCACTCCGCAGGCGGAAGTCTGCGCTCAGGTCAATCACCCGCAACCCCCGCTCCAGCAAGGGAACCGCAAACTCCGAGGCAACGCCATGAGGAAGTGCAAGAAAGGCAACGGTTGCGCCGCTCTCCACGATGGCATCAATGTCCGGAGCCATGAAGGCAAGACTTTCAGTTCCCTTCGCGCCGCGAAACCTGGGGAAGAGATCAGTCAACTTTCTCCCTGCCTCCTGCCGTGACGTGACGGCGGTCAGATCGACACAGGGATGCATCAGGAGCAGGCGAAGGAGCTCCTGCCCCGTATAACCGCTCGCGCCAACTACCGCAACCTTGACTGACTTATCATTCATAGTGCGGAATGATGACACAGATTTTGGTTGAGTCGACGCCGATATGAGGTCGCGTCGGGAATCCGGATCTGTCGAAAGGGGAACATATTCCCTTGCTATTCCCCGCCCTACGACTATTGCGGCATAACTAATGTTACCAACTTCATTCAAGGAAATTGCTCTCGCGCCCCCAATTCAGCGGGCACTCGAGGAGCAGGGTTACCAAAATCCATCCCCGATCCAGGCGCAATCGATCCCGACACTTCTCCGCGGACGGGACCTTCTCGGTTGTGCGCAGACCGGAACGGGGAAGACAGCCGCTTTTTCCCTGCCAATTCTCAACGCCCTTCACGAAAAACCGGGAAAGTTGCAAAAGAAGTCCGCAAGAGTACTCGTGCTGACTCCCACCCGTGAACTCGCCACTCAGATTGCAAAGAGTTTCGACACCTACGGAAAATACGTCCGCTTTTCCCGAACCCTCATCTTCGGTGGAGTGGGAAAAAACCCGCAAATCAATGCCATGAAACGGGGCGTCGACGTGCTCGTGGCCTGCCCCGGCCGCCTCCTTGATCACATCCGCGAAGGCACGGTCGACCTGTCCGGTGTGGAATACTTTGTCCTCGATGAAGTGGACCGGATGCTCGACATGGGATTCATCCGCGATGTGAAAAGCATCGTCGCCGAGCTGCCTCGAAAGCGCCAGTCACTCTTTTTCTCCGCCACTCTGGCCCCTGCAATCAAAGATCTGGCCGAGAGCATTCTCTACAAACCGGAGACAGTCACGATCGCGCCGAAAGTAACCACCGCGGAAAAAGTGAACCAGCGGGTTTGCTTTGTCGAACGTGAGAACAAGCGCGACCTGCTCATGAAGCATATCGGAGAGCAAGAAGACGGTGAACTCACAATTGTCTTTTCCCGCACCAAACACGGAGCC
>JAKSBG010000079.1 GCA_022361255.1 Verrucomicrobiales bacterium | reverse complement strand
GTGGCGCTGCCAGGTGAGGCTGCCTATCTTCGGACGTTCGGTGTGAAAAAGAGACTCCAGCTTGCGCTATCGCAACTCAAGGGACGACGAAACATTTTCATCGCCCGAATGATGCCTGATCGGTCATGGAGGCTCGACGTCAACATAGAAGGCCGAATCACACGCGGTATCTCACTGGAATCCCTTTCGATTAATGCCTTCGTTTCTGATCTAATGCAGGAAGCAGGGTTCGATTGCAGTGATTTGGAGGATGGAATGCCATCAAAAGACATCTTTCTCAATGACGGGAATGAACTACATCGCATTTGGGTCGTACGGTCACCTGGACTCCAACCTGGCACAATACTTAGGGGGATCTTCTGCGATGGCGGCACTGAAACCGGCACCGAACAAGGCGCCGATCGTAAGCCTGATCACGTTTCGAGTTGATTGACTTCCCTGACTCGAATCCTTACCCTTTCATCGAGACATCGCCCTCTGATCAGGCTACGATGGCTCGGACGTTCGCTGGAAAATGAATCGCTATGCTTTGGTTGGGATGTGGATTGTTGCCCTCCTCATTTCCGGGTGGCTTTTTCAGTTCGCCCTGAGCGATTTCTACTGGCCGAAACCCAGACGGATGTTTGAAGCACCAGACTATGTCCAAGAAGGGAATCCATTTAGACCGATTTTTCGCGCGTGCTTTGGAGTCGTCATGATCACGCTTGTTATGATCGCGGCGATCGTCGTGACGGCGCGGGCCAAATCACGATAAACAACAGCGACCAAGGAAGCGTTGGCTATCTTGATACCGCTGCGTGCCGATTGACTTTCCAGATTCGTTTTCTTATCCTGCTCCCATCATGGCACTCCCGGGTATTGGGCGGGCGGCCATCGACTTTTGTTGTGGAAATGGATGCACACCCTGAGATCACCGACTTGATCGCCGCGGCGTTTGCTACGGAATCTGGACCTGCCCGATGTCGTAATCCACGCCATTGCGAGGAATGTGAAGAGGCCGATCTGATGCTTCTCGATCTCGACCCTCGCGATCTGAATTTCGACGATCTATCGAACGAATCACGCAACTGGATTTTTTCCTTCGCGACGGATGAGAGCATCCGGTGGCTGACTCCCGGGGTTGTTCGGGTCGCGTTGCAGCAGTCTCCTCCTCAACCCAGATTGTTCTTCGATCTGATCAGCGGTCGCACTTCCGATGTTTTTTCCGATGAGCAGTGGATCGCCGTCCTCAACCTTGCAGAGTATTGTTTCGCCTCGGGTTGGGTGAAGAGGTCGGATCTCGGGTTTCTTGGCCCCGGCGCTTACCGAAGCAGCGAACAAGCCGACGCTGGTAAGCCCGATCCCGCCGCGAGTTGATTGACTTCTCTGATTCGAATCCTTACCCTGTCATTGAGACCGCGCCCTCGGATCGGGCTACCAGGTCTTGAACGTTCTGCGTGGAAATCGATGAAGAGCTTCGTCATACGGACAACATTCGAGGGCGAACCCGGCTCCGACTGGATTCACGAGTTTCGGAACTTTGGTGAGGACGTATGGCGAGAACTCAGGCACGATGCGGAGATCTCGTTAGATGAGATCGACTCGAGCACTACCTCTTTCGGTATTCGCCGTATCACGCGCAGGAGAGTCAGTCATGTAGAGCAACGGCTGCGTAAATTGATCGCTTCGCATGGATTCGAGGGTGACCTTGTTCTTGAGCACCAATCGTAACCCCAAGACCGAAGCGCAGAACAAGCCGGAGATCTCAAGCCTGATCACGTCGCGAGTCGATTGACTTCTCTGATTCGAGTCCCTAACATCCAGTCGGAATCGCGCCCTCTGATCAGGCTGAGATTCCTCAAACGTTCTGCCCAAAAAATGACCGAATCGGAATACGCTGCGGAAGTGCGAACCATCCTCGATGGACACACCGATGAGGCGCGATCTCAACTCGCCAAGCTTCCAAGTGTCCTTCCCGACACAACGAGATCAATCGAGATTACGATATTCATCGACCAGGACGGCGAGGGATTCCTAACCGTCAGGATTGCGTTGGACGGCCCCGACCTTCACGTCATCAACAAGTCCATAGACGATTGCGCTCTGTTATTCGACACGAGGATGGAGGACGGAGAGATGGTTCCTCCTCTTCCTCTTATGGATCCTTTCGACGAGGAATTCTCCGTCCATGACGCTCTCACAGATTGCGCTGCGGAGTGGTTGACCATCCTTTGTGACGGGATCGATACCAGCACTTTTGGGGTTCCTGTCACCATCGTTTCACCCGACGAATACGGCACCAAAACTCCAATCACTCTCTCACCGTGAGAACAACGAAGCAGAACAAGCCGGAGCAGCCAAGCCCTACCACGCTACGAGTTGTTGACCCTATTAAACTCGCCACTTAACCCTGTTTGCGACTGCCGCCCTCTGGTAGGGCTGGCTGTCCTCTAACGTTCGCATCAAAAAATGCCTACCTACCAATTTCTCCTGCACACGACGGGGATTAGCCTCGATTTAGGCGACGGTGAGGAACCAGCAATCGGATTCTATACGAGCAGACGGGCGAAAGCATCAAGCTCCGAGGGTGCATACAAGATTGTCATGGCCGAGATGGATTCCGATCCTGATTTGGAGGACGTTTTCAGGTCAGGCCACGATGCTGGGCTGCGTCCCCAGACGGTTTCAGAGGCGACCTACATCATTCCTTGGTGGCGAGCGATCCTTCCTTGGAGCAAGCCGGGCCTGACGCTCTACTCCGATGATTCTGACGAAGATGACGACGGCACCGCGAGCTGAAACCCAATGCGAACAAGACGCCGATCGCAAGCCTGACCACGTTCCGAGTTGATTGACTTCCTTAATTCGAATCTTTATCTTGCCTTCGAGACATCGCCCTCTGGTCAGGCTGCGATGGCTCGGACGTTCGCTTCAAAATGATCGACACCATTTGTGCCAGCTTAAATGTCTATGAGCTATGCGGAACTGTCCGAGGTGCAATCGAAGACAAGTTCGGGTACGACGAAATCATTGAGGAGGAAGTCGATATCCCCCACGAATTAAAGGTGATCTTTTACGTCGAAATGTGTGAGGGATTCGCCAGATGCAACGGCTTCGATAGCCTTTTGTGCATGTACTGTGACCACACGTTCCTTGAGAAAGCCTATCGTGAGATAGGACAGGACGACCAATCAGACCTTCTCGGCGAAGTTTTTCAGTCGTTTCCGAAGGAAGATAGCTATCAAGGATATCACTTGCCGTTTGTTGATTGGCCTTCTTACGAGGATTACACAAAAGATCGGCCAGAGTTCCAGAAGAAGATTAAAGCCTTCGACAATCGATTCTTCGAAGTGGCGCAGGAGAAGGTGGAGCAGAATTTATCTCGATACATTCGTATTCACCGAACCCAATTGGAATCCATTCTCGACGATCTGAAAACCCAACATGATTTTGCATTGGTCGAGCAGCGAAACTAGCCAAAGCGAACAAGGCGTTGGTGGACAAGCGGCTACACGCGCCGAGTCAACATGACCCTCCTTAATTCAACCCTTAACCCTGTTTCGGAGGTGCGCTCTCAGTAGCCGCTGCCACACCTCAGACGTTGTGTCTGGAAAATGAAGACCACTGCAATCAGCATCGCGATCGGAGTGGGGTTCTTTGCTCTATGCTTTGGGCTTTGCGTCCTCGCAGCCGATGACTGGAAGCACGAGATGGTCGACACAGATCTTTC
Source organism: Verrucomicrobiales bacterium (assembly GCA_022361255.1). Lineage (GTDB taxonomy): Bacteria > Verrucomicrobiota > Verrucomicrobiia > Verrucomicrobiales > DEV007 > Arctic95D-9. The sequence goes on along the minus strand of JAKSBG010000079.1, from coordinate 967 downwards.
GTTCTTCTTTTTCCGCCTCACGATCTGGTCGCTAATCGTGCTTCCTTTTTTCGCGTCGCATTCACACTGGTTGATCATTGCTTGGGTTCTCACACCACTGATGAATTCCCTCGTGGTTTACGCGATCCTATTTTCGGTCGATCTCGTCAGGGGGCGGCGCACACTAACGCGGACACAACAAGCCGGCGATCGTAAGCCCAATACCGCTGCGAGTTGATTGACTTCCCTAATTCGAATCCTTAACCTCCCATCGAGGCCGCGCCCCCGAATTGGGCTACGATGCCTCAGACGTTGTGCCAAGAATATGAAGCCATCAATTATCGCTGCTTTGGCGAGCCTCGCTTTCCTTCACGAGGTTCGGGGGGGCGAGGCCATTCAGGTGTTCGCACCTGATGCACACGGGACTGTCGCGCTGGATACAGCCCCAGCCCATGTCGTGGACCTGATTGACCAGATCAAGAAGAGTGACATGCAGAATTGGTTGCTCTCGGAGGAGAAGGGTTCCAGGTGGCTTGTAAGCAAAGTGACAATCATCGGTGATGCCCTGATTCTGGTCAGGCTATCTGATGGCAATGGCGCTGAGGATCTGTTGTTCGATCGGGACTACGAGAAGCATTGGACGATAATTCGGAGAACTCCATTGGGAGATGCGAAGCCGAAGGATCAGAGACTTGGTCACCGGCTCAGTGCCCTGCCTTTCCCGAAACCAAAGGCACAACAAGTCGGCGCTGGACAACCCGCTACCCGTTCCGAGTCGGATTCGGAGGGTGGAGACAAATCTCAACCAGAGTCGGAGCGGCGCTCCCGGTAGCGGGTGCCAGGCCTTTGACGTTGATATGGCTGTGTGTTTGTCAAAGTGCAAAAGTATAATCTTCCGTTGGGTGGCCAACGGTGCGCCAGCTTTTCGAAGAAGCTGTAGGGGATGTAGAGAGATACACGCAGGGTGAGCGGCTTCCCGCAGATAGTG
>JAKSBG010000080.1 GCA_022361255.1 Verrucomicrobiales bacterium | reverse complement strand
GAAATGATGCGGGGAGGCGGTGCCGGAGGCTCGAAGGTGGATTCTGTCACAACAGTTGTGTCGAGCTCCCCCACGGCGACATCAGCAAATGCCTGTTCAGAGACTCCGGTGTTTTGCGAAGCGACATCAATGATGACGTCGTCGGTCCCGGCGTTTTCCTGCGCAACTACCAAGGCGGATCCGGGCAGGACGGACAACAGCGCCAGCAAAAAGCCCCGTTGCGGTAGCTTGTTCCGGAAGAAACAGATTAATTTTCTCATATGCAAATTTCGTATTGCTATTGAGAAGCATTTGCAATAAGGGAAAATAGCGGTGAAATGCGCTGAGGATAATCTGGCGTCAATTTTGTCCGTTTACGCACTGGAAAGGCGTCTTTAGCTTCCCGAATCAAATCATGAAAAACGATATCTCTGCATCAATACCCACACTCAGCTTGCTGGCATCGCTGGCAATCGCCTCGACTGCAATCGTGGCAAAAGCAGCCCCACCCGAGAAAGATCGGGAGGCGATCCTCGCTATGGCAGGCGAGTATGAAGTCACATTCACCTTCGAGGAGACCGTGCCGCTTCAGTCGGAATATGAGCTGAAGAAGCCGTATGAAGAGGATGCTCACGAGCTGGTTGTCGTGGTTGAAGACACACCGGAGCAGATTGCTCTTCAACACCTTCTCGTGGTAGCAGGTGGTAAAAAAGTGGTGAAACACTGGAGGCAGGTCTGGACCTGGCAGGACACCCGCATTGTCGATTTCCAGGGGCGCAGCAATTGGAAGGTTCGCGAAGTCGCGCCGGAGGATGTGGCAGGAACCTGGAGTCAGCTGGTTACCCAGACCGACGACAGTCCCCGCTACGAGAGCTACGGCAAATGGAATCACGATGGAGGATACTCTCGCTGGGAGTCAGCTGTTACCGCCCGTCCACTTCCCCGCCGCGAGCACACCAAGCGGGACGATTATCAGGTTCTTCTCGCAACGAACCGCCATGCGCTCACTCCGACCGGATGGGTTCACGGTCAGGACAATTTGAAGCTCATTGTCTCTGAAAACGGTGAGAAAGAAGGCTACATCGCCCGGGAGCGGGGGTTGAACACCTACGACCTCACCGAAGAGATGGATTTTACAGCAGCCCGTGAATACTGGGAGAAAACCGGGAAATACTGGGCAGTCGTTGCCGAGGCGTGGGCTGACGTGGAAGCCGAAAAAGGAGCGTTTGAAATTGTGAAAGAAATCGAAGGGGACTCGCTCTCCGAAGAGATCTACGCCTGGGCCGACACTGTTTCCGAAGACGGAAAAATTCCCGCGAAGAGCGAAGTTCGGGAAGTGATCGAGTCTTACCTGAAGTAAAGCTGCAAACAGCGAAGTTGCGGGTCCCGGTGGCGGCATTGCTACCGGGACTTCCACGGGAGGACGGAACATTTTCGTCTTGAAATGCGGGAATATTGGGTCAGATTCCGCTATCGAGATTCATTCTCAATAAACAAGTAAAATGAAAGCATTCCCACTCCTCTCGCTCCTGTCGGCTCTCCTCGCCGGCATTTTCTGCCCCTCCATTCAGGCTGACGACAAAGAAATTACGCTCTACACGCAGCGTCACTATGGCTTCGACGAGGAGCTTCACCGGAAGTTCACCGAAGAAACGGGAATCAAGGTTAACGTGGTGAAGGCGGGAGCAGACGAACTGATTGCCCGCTTGCAGGAGGAGGGGGAAAACACATCAGCTGATCTCTTCATGACCGCTGACGGCGCCGGACTGGATCGTGCTGCCAAGGCGGGGCTTCTCGAAGCGATGCCGGACTTTGCGGAGCTGAAGAACGTCCCCGAAGAACTGAAAGACGTTGATAAAAAGTGGGTCGCGATCACGAAACGGGCTCGCGTGCTGGCCTACTCGAAAGACCGGGTGAAAGCGGAGGAACTCTCCACTTACGAAGATCTTGCCGACCCGAAATGGAAAGGACGCCTTTCGATCCGCTCCTCGACCAACGCCTACAACCAGTCTCTCATGACCACTCTCATCGCCGCAAACGGCAAAGAGGAGGCACTCGAGTGGGCCACTGCCGTGCGCAAAAACATGGCTCGTCCTCCCCAGGGGAGTGACCGCGACCAGATCCGTGCGGTTGCTGCGGGATTGGCGGATGTTGCCCTGGTCAACACCTACTACGTTGGACTTCTCGAAAATTCCGAGGAGGAAAAAGATCGAAAGGCCGCTGCCGCGATCAAGCTTTTCTTCCCCAATCAGTCAAACCGTGGCACGCATGTGAACATCAGCGGTGCCGGAGTGGTAAAGGGCACGGATAAGAAAGAGGAAGTGACTCGTTTTCTCTCCTTTCTTCTCTCGGATGAAGTCCAGGCGATGTATCCGGTAAACACCTTTGAATATCCTGTCGTTTCCTCCGTGGACTGGTCCGATCGCCAGAAAGAATGGGGTTCCTTCAAAGCTGATGCTGTCCCGCTCTCCAGCATGGGAGATCTTACAGCAGAAGCTGTGCGCCTTTTTAATCAGGCTGGCTGGGAATAAGAGCCCCCCGTGCCGGGGAGCGGATTCCCCCCAACGCAGGCAATGAATTCTGCCGAAATCACGGAAGGATCGGCAGACTATCCGTTCCGATTCCGACTTTCGCCCCCGGGTCGCTGGGGGCTTTTTGTCGGGGCTGTTTCTCTCTGTGTCGCTCTACCGTTGTTTGCGGTCCTGCTGTTTTTGCTGCAGCCGGGACCGGAGTGGGCGCACCTTCAGTCCACGGTTCTGATTAAATACCTGGGGAACACACTTCTCCTGCTGGTTTCTGTTCTCGCGGTCAGTTTTCTCATGGGAGTGCCGGCGGCGTGGCTCGTCAGCACGGTCGAATTTCCGGGGCGGCGTTTCTTTTCCTGGGCGCTGGTTCTGCCGCTGGCGATTCCCACTTACGTCGCTGCGTTTGTTTATTTCGAAGGACCCGAGGCAGCAATCCCGCTTTTGGTCAAAGTGCGGACGCAGTGGGGCGTCGATGCCTTTCTCGCCTGCGAAGCGATCATCCGCTACGGGCTTCTTATCCTGCTTCTCTCTTCGGTATTGTTTCCCTATCTTTTCCTGGGGGCTCGATCCGCGTTTCTTCAGCAGGGCAGAGATGTTCTCGAGGCGAGCCGGTGTCTCGGCAGCTCTCCCCGGCGAACCTTTTTTCGCATTGCGCTCCCGTTGGCCCGTCCCGGAATCGTTGCCGGTGGGGCGCTTGTCGGAATGGAGGTGATCAACGAATACGGCGCGGTGCATTTTTTCGGAGTTCCCACCCTGACCGAAGGGATTTTTCGAACCTGGTTCGGAATGAATGACAAAGCCTCCGCGCTACGCCTCGCTGCGATCGTGATGATTGCCGTCCTTGTTTTCCTCGCTGCCGAGAAAGCGCTCCGGGGGCGGGCTCATTTTACGACAGAGAATACCTGCAGCCACCCTCCCGCCCGCCGCAGACTTCGCGGAGCGAAACAATGGGCTGCGTTTGTCATCTGCCTCCTTCCGTTTGTGCTCGGATTTCTTTATCCTGTCATCCGGCTCCTAACCTGGGCCGTTTCCCAGGTGGAGGCAGGTTCGCCCGTTTTTCCTTCCGTTCCGGCCATCCTGCGGGGAACGGCGGTGGCGACGACCACGGCAATTGTGGTTACCGGATTTGCCGCTCTCTTCGCGTATGCCGTGCGACTGCGTCAGTCGCGATCCCGGGAAATGCTCGCTCGAATTGCGACTCTCGGTTACGCTATTCCCGGCGCGGTCGTAGCGGTCGGAGTGATGGCCTTTTTCGGTTTTGTAGACCGGAGCGAAGTTCCCGGATTGCCGGTGCTCGGCGGGACGCTGTTCGCGATCAGTTTTGCCTACTTCGTTCGCTTTTTCGCGATTCCCAATCAGCTTTCCCATGCCGGCCTTGACCGGATCGGGAGAGGGGTTGAGGAGGCGTCGCGAGTGCTTGGGCATGGTCCGTTGCAGACGTTTCTCCGGGTGAATCTGCCACTCCTGCGGGGGCCGCTTTTCGCTGCTGCGATTCTGCTGTTTGTGGATCTGCTGAAGGAGCTGCCCCTGACGATGATTCTCCGCCCCGCAAATTTCGAAACGCTCTCCACCTCCGCATTCAGCCTTGCAAAAGAGGGGCGAATGCACGCCTGTTCGGTGCCATCTCTGTTGATTGTTTTGATCGGGGGCATCGGGCTGTTTCTCATGAATCGCCGGATGGATTCCGACATCCGACCATGACTGATTCCCCCGCCATTCTCCGTTTTGAAGATGTGAGCCGACGTTTTGCGAAGAACGAAACGCCCGCCGTCGACCGGGTGAGTCTCGACATCCCTGCGGGCGAAATCTTCGCGCTGATTGGAGCCAGTGGCAGCGGAAAAACCACTCTTCTTCGTATCGCGGCGGGGCTGGATTCCCCCGACAGCGGGAAAGTCTACCTTGGGGAAATCTGTGTCGCCGACGCCGGGAAGCCGGCTCAGAATCTGCCCCCCGAGCACCGGCAGATCGGGCTCGTTGCCCAGGAAGGGGCGCTTTTTCCCCACCTGAATGTTACGAAAAATGTCGCTTTCGGATTAGCGGGATGGAAACGGGAAGAAAGGGATGACCGGGTTGCCGAATGTCTGCAGATCGTTGATTTGGGAGGAAAGGAAAAACGGTTTCCTCACGAACTGTCCGGCGGGGAACGCCAGCGACTTGCTCTCGCCCGTGCTCTCGCTCCCGGCCCGGAGATTCTTCTGCTCGACGAACCCTTCAGCCACCTCGACCCCTCGCTTCGGCGCACACTGCGGGAGGAAATCAAAAGCATCCTTTCGGAATTGCGGCAGACGGCGTTACTCGTGACCCACGACCCGGAAGACGCGCTTGCGATTGCTCATCACCTCGCTGTGCTGGAATCAGGCCGGGTCATTCAGCAGGGAGCGCCGGCAGATGTCTACCGGAATCCGGTCAATCAATATTGCGCAGAGCGTTTCGGCGCGGCGAACGGTGTGCTTGATCCGGAGACGGGTGAAACAAAGTGGACCCGACCGGAGGAAGCCCGATGGCTCAGTTGCGAAGTCGCGGACGAGGGAACTGCCGTGACGGTTCTCTCCGTGACACCGCTCGGGCATCTCTACGAAGTCCGGGTGCAAACGGACGATGAAAAAAAGTCCGAGTGGCTCTGTATCCTGCGGGAGGGGGAATTCCTCAAAACAGGCGACAAGGGGCGCATCGCCTGGCGCGGAAATCCGGGGACCGTGGCGTGGAAGAGTTGAACGCGACCCGGGCCGGGCGCTTCGGGTTCGCCATTGCTATGCCTCACGGAGGACCGTGCCCCTCCATGCAGCGCGCTTTACCGTGAGAACAGGCTCCTACTCCGGAATTTCATTCAGCGTGTAATACGCCCCGGTGTGCAGCAGGCCGTGTCCGCCGTCGCTCGTTTTCAATCCTTCGGAATGCAGTTCGTGAACGTGTCCTTTTGTCAGCGGCTCGACTTTCAGCTTCAGGCTCATACCGTCATCAGCGACGGAGGCGACGCTCACTTTCGGTTCGACGTGATCGACCTCGGGACTGCCGTAGGCTTTCTGATAGATGTAGGTGTAGGCCGTCATCTTGAAGGAGCTGTCCTTCGCAGTCGCTTTGTCGACGGGTTTGGTGAACGTGAGTTCGAAGCCGTCGGGAGTGGCGCGCATTTCGTGTATTTCGAAGGGGACTTTCCCGGTCCAGTTGACCCTTTCAAAGTTGTAGGGTTTGCCGCCTTTGGCACCCCATCCGCGGTTCGATCCGCTCGTGAATAGCGCCCCGTCGTCAGAGATGCGAACGCCGATGTTACCGGACTCGAAGCCTTCGAGAAAGGGGAACATGGCTCCCTGGTAGAGGCCGTTTACTTTTTCGAGAAAGACACGATGAATTTTGGAGTGGGTTTGTTCCCCGACGAAGAGCTGTCCGTCAAAGGGACCGAATTTTCCGCCGGAGTGATCGGTCTCGGGGACGGTGGGGGAGTTGCCGACTTTCTGGTGCGGGAGAATGACGGCGGGAGGCACGAGCTGGCTGATTTTTTCGCGCTGCTCGACGGTGCGGCTCCCTTCCTCGGTGTAGGGGGGCTCGACAGGGCGTTCGCCGGTCGTTCCGCCAGCTCTTTTGGCAAGATCGTACCAGATGTTGCCGTTCGGGTTTCCCTGAAAAGAGCCGGGCTTGACCCACTTCAGTGAGCTCGATCCATTCCAGGCTCCCTGGTTGTCGGTATAGAAAACGTCGCCGTCTTTGTTGAATCCGATCCCGCCGGGGGAACGCACGCCGCTGGCGGTGGGGATCATTTCGCCTTCTTCGTTGATGCGGAGGACCCAGCCCCGGTATTTTGATTCGGCGGTAAAGGAGCCGGTGAGGCAGAGGGTGGTCCAGAGGTAGCCCTCGTCGTCAAATCGTGAACCGAAGGTGTATTCGTGGTAGTTGCCGTTGATGCCCCAGTCATCGTTGACGGTTTCGAAGATGTCGGCACGCCCGTCGCCGTCCTCGTCTTTCATGCGGGTGACTTCGGGGCGCTGCACGGCGTAGAGCCAGCCGTCTTTCCAGGCAAGGCCGAGCGGTTCGTGCAGATATTCCGCGAAGAGGGTCCACTTGGCTGGTTTGTCAGGGTGGGAGAAGGCATTCTCAATCGTCCAGACCTGACCGCGGCGGGTGCAGACGGCGACTTTCCCGTCGGGAAGAAGTTCGATCGCACCACCCTCGACGACGGCACCGTCAGGGGCGGGAATCGGAGTGATGGTGTAGTAGTCGGACTGCTGCGGCTCTTCTGCGACGGACGTAACAGGGTAGAGTGCGAGACCTAACAGGGTTACAAGTGGGAGTAAACAGGGTTTCATCTCGAAGGGGAAAAGGAGTAGAGAATGGTTTGGGCGCTTCGCGCGATTTTTTCTGAACACCTGAAACTTAATGGAGCGGATTGTTCCAGCGGTAGGTGATCGTCAGGGTGCTGTTGTCGCTGATGAGGGCGAGGAGTTCGTTTTTGCCTCCGGATTTCCGGGTGATGGGATCGGCACCTGCGATTTTGATTTTCATGTTGCTGCCGATGTCGAACCAGCCGTTTTCCTCTTTCTGTGATCCGGTGTCAGCGAGTCGCAGGTAGAGGTTTTCGCCGGCTTTGCCTTCGAGCGTTACGGTGCGCTGAACGGCTTTCACTCCGTCGGCTTCGACGGGGGTGAAATGATCGGTCACGGTGAGGTCCTGATAGTCATACCGGAAGGTGGGAAAGCGGTTTTTGTCGAGGCGGTAGCCGCGGAACTGGTAGTCGGGGTGCTTCGTGTTGTAGACGAGATCTTTCTGCGGGTCGGCGGTGTCGCGTTCGTACTTAATGGTCGCCTCAGAGAAGGGCTGCCACGGTTCGTCGAGACTTTCGAGGACCTGGAGGGGCAGACCGTGGGCGGTTTTGACGCGATCCTGTCCGAGCGGTTTGCTGCCGGATCCGCGCCCGTTCCAGTGCGGGGAAGCATCCATGAAATCGCCGCGCCAGACGTAGGCGAGGTTCAGAACGTCGGCATCCCAGACGAGGTTGACGGCGTCGGGGTAGCCGACTCCGATCGCTCGTGGCTTGGCATCGGGAAGAAAGGCGCGGTGGACGATCGCTTCACCCGGATTGCGGGAGGTGAGGGGAATGGGATCGTAGGATTTTGATTTTCCTCCGGCTTCATTTTTTGTTTTGGAAAGCCAGACTTTGCCGATTTTCTGTCCCTGAATGGAGGTGGAGAGAAACCGTTTCCCGCCGCCGTCGAAGTAGAGAACTTTCAGCGTGTGAATGCCCGGCTCGAGCTGTTCTTTCATCCGCTGGGTTTTCGCGGGGTGAATGCCGTCGTTGCCGACGACGGTCTCCCCGTCCACGGCGATGGCGGACCCGTCGTCGGAAGTGATGGAGAAACGGTATTCCTCCGCCTCGGTCAGAGTGAGGGTGCCTTCGAAAACCATTCCGAAACCGCTGTCGATGTCTCCGGCCGGGTCGAGAGAAATGAGTCCGTCATCGAGCGTGCCGGTGGCGATGGGTTCGAGTTTGGAAAAGTCGGGAAGTTCCTTCCATTTTCCCCGGTAGAGGGAGTAGGTGAGATCGGTGAGAAGCTGCGGCGCGGCAGCGGAAGAGATCATTTCCTTCAGGGTGCTGCGCTTCCACGGACTTTTCTGGTCGGCGTATTCTTTCCGCCACTTGGCAACGTCGTTGGCAGTCGCGGCACGGCGCTTTTTCCCGAATTCTTTGGTGGTGTAGGCAATGAGCGCGGCAATCTGCTCGTCATTGAGGGCGTGCTCGAGCGGGAGCATGGCCTGGAGGTATTTGTTATCCTCTTTCAGGATCCCCTTGAGAATGACGGCAGTGAGCAGCCGGGCATTGTCCCCTTTGACGAATTCCGATTCGTGGAGAGAAGGGGCCAGAGAGACCTCGCCGGCTTTCATTCCTTTCCCGTCGGGTCCGTGGCAGGCGACGCAGGTCTGGTAGGTTTGCTGTCCGAGTTCGAGGATTTTGTCCTGCGCCGATAGCGACTGAAGGGACAGAACCGCGAGGGAGGTGAGTGAAAGCAGACGATTCATAATTTTTGGGGAGCGACGAGGGTAGGGGAAAACGGGAACGGCGTCAAAGCCTGTTCGGGGCGCGCAAAAGTGCCTGAATTTTGCGTTTGCGGAAAAAAGAATTGTCGCGGGTTTCTGGATTCGAGACAAGCTTGTGTGGTAGATTTCTCATTATGCTGCATCCAGCCCGACTTTTCTTTTTGCTCGTTTTTTTCGTTTTGCTCCCGTTTTCCGGCTTCGCCCAGGTGGAGGCGGTTCGCGAAAGCGCTTCCACCAATCCGTGGACGGAGAACTACAAAGCCGCTGTCCTGCAGGCAAAAGAGGAGGGTAAAAGCCTTCTGCTGCTTTTTACCGGAACGGACTGGATTGAGATTTGCCAGGAGTTTGACCGCGAAATCGCGTCAGCACCGGAATTCTACGAGCCGGTTTCGGAGAAATTTGTGCTGGTTCAGTTGGAATACCCGAAAGACAACCGTCTGCCGAAAGAAAAAGCGGTGCAGAATCAATTGCTCCGGGACGCCTACCGAATCCGTGGCTTTCCCAGCGTGATTTTGACTCATCCGGATGGACGCCCTTTCGGTTTGAATGGCTATCAGGCAGTGGATCCTGCAACGTATGCCTCGCAGATTCTGGAAATCGAAAAAGTTGGGCAGGACAAAGCGGCAGCACGAAAGGAGGCCTCAACACTCGAAGGAATGCCCCGGGCGAAGAAACTTGTTGAGGCGATTCCCAGTTTGCCGGGCAATCTGGCGGCACGTTATTATATGGCGGAAATGGCCGAGGTAATCGGCATTGACGAGAAGGAGGAGCTCGAAGCGACGGGGGCATTCCGGCGCCTCATCGCCGATGTCCAGTACAGCGCAGAAATGCAGAAGCTCGCCAAGAACGTCGAATGGAGCAGGATGCTGGAACTCACGGACAAGTACATCGCTGACAACGAGCTGAAAGGCCCCGCCCTGCAAAAGGCGATGCTGAACAAAGCCGGTGTTTACAGCCAGATGAAAAACAGCGCGTCCGAAGTGGAGACATTGCTGGAGATTGTGAAAATGGATGAAGAATCTCCCTACGGACAGGAAGCCCGCAAGCAGCTGGATCGACTTCGGGCGGACAAGCTCGAAGAGCAACTGGGCCAGTAGACGGCCTTTTCATTTCGGAAAAGTGTAGTAATTTTAGTGATTCACTTCGCTTTTTCCCGTCATGAGATTCTTTTCCCGCCCGGTTGTTTTCGTCGCCGCAGCTGTTCTGTGTCCGTTGTTTGTGACCCAGTGCCGAACGACGGCGGGGAATTACAAAGACATCGAATACGATGCCGACACCTTGAAGACACCGCCGGGGCACAATTTGGAGAAAAAGGACTATCCCTTCGATGACAGTGGCAACTACCGGAAGGATTGGGTGAAAAACAAATCGCGGGGAAAGACCCGCAGCTCGACGGGAGCACCGCCTGAGCCGGACACAACGACTTCGGCAGCTCCTGTGCAGGTCGCTGCTGCCGGGGGACAAGGGGGATACTACGGTCCGGCAGGCACAGTCGCTTCACCGGATCTGACGGCACCTCCGGCCGCCCCGGCTGCTCCGCGGTACCACGAAGTGGTCACCGGGGATACACTCTTTTCTCTGGCAGGCCGCTATCAGACATCCGTGGATGATTTAAAGCGCGTCAATGGACTGACCAGTGACTCGATCCGCACCGGTCAGAGTCTTCGTATCCCCTGAGGCTGCGGGAGACAGCGAAGATGAACGTTTTGTCATTTTTGTGACGGGACCTTTGTCATGATGGCAGGGAAGGGTGTTTTCATCATGAAAGCACATTTTTTTCTCTTCACTGCTGTCGCCCTGTCGGGTGTCCTCCATTTCTCTACGGCTTCCGGTCAGGGAAAAGGGCGACCGCCGGGAGGCCCGGGTGGTTTCGGAGGACGCGAGCACACCGCTACGGAAGCGCAGGAACTGGATTTGGTCCGGGCGAACCGCAAGCCACCGGAGAAGACTGAGGTGGAGATCCGGGAAAACGGTGACCTTCGCGAAATCACATCCAACGGCATGCCCGATCATTTGGTGGGACGTTTTCCCAATCGAGACAATCCGAATGAGATCCGGGAGCAGGCACACGATGTCGGAATTCCTCTGATCCCCGACGAGGCAGATGAAATTACCTACTTGCACGGGCCGCTGGCGGATCGCCGTTTTCGTGTTTTTGGAATAACGCTGGACGGTGTTCTGATGGAACCCGGCACAGCGGAACGTTGGAAAGGACGACCGGACTGGAGCTACGAAGCACTCGGTGGTGCAGTCCCGCTCGGCCTCGATGAAAATTATGCCCACGTCCAACCGGATGGAAATTATCATTATCACGGCCTCCCGATTGGATTGATGAAGCGGCTCGGATTCAAAAATGGCGAGCACTCCCCGATCATCGGGTGGGCAGCCGATGGATTTCCGATTTATGCTCTGTTCGGGTATTCCGATCCGATGGAGTCCGGCTCTGCCATCGAGGAAATGAAAACGGGATACGAACTGAAAGAGGGCGAGCGACCCGGTGGACGCGACGCCCCCGACGGTGAATACGACGGAGCTTTTGTGGAGGACTACGAATACATCGGAGGCGATGGAACCCTTGATGAATGCAACGGTCGATTCTGTGTTACCCCTGAATTTCCCGGCGGCACCTATGCTTACTTTTTAACCCGGGAGTGGCCGGTGATACCGAGAGCCTTTCGCGGGACTCCGGAGCAGCTGAAAACCTTCCGGGAAGAAGGCGGTCCCCGTGATTTCGGCGGTTTGGGCGGAGAGGAACGGCTCGGTCCCCCGCCCGGAGGACGCCCGCCTCGTCGGCGCTGACGGCAGAGAGGAAACAGGGTTGGGTCGGGGACTCAACCTTGTCGGGCGCCGCACCTAACCCTGTTTGGTCGCGGCTTTTTTGAGCTTCTTTTTCAGTTCATCCCAGAACTCTTCCCCGGCAATGTAGCCAACGCAGTTTTTAGAGCCACAGAGGCAGGGATGTTCCGCATAGTTTTCCAGGTCGAAGCCGTAGTTGAAGAATAGCTCGTCGTTTTTGGCAATGTCCCGAAGCGCGGCAATCCAGATTTTGTCATCTTCGATGAATGCTTCGCAGTTTGGGTCGCAACTGTGATTGATAAGACGGGCGGCATTTTCAGGAACGTTCCCGTCGATGTCCCAGTCGTCGTCGAGGGTGAAGATATACACGGCTGCATCGCCGGTGTCGCGGGAATGGTCCATCTGGGCCCAACCACGTTCGTTGGCTTCGTCTTTGTCGATCTTTTCCCCGACGTATTCGATGATGTAGGTTCCGGCGGGGATTTTCTTTTTCGCAAAAAGGCCGCGCCCGTGGATTCCCGAGCGCCGCACTTCGCACCAGTCGGAGTCACAACGTTCGCCGGGAAGGAGAGCTGATTTCCTCTTACTCATTTTTCCAGGGGATCGCGATCTCGACCCATTTTGATTCGACGCCGGGCCAACCGGTTTTCGAAAATAGTACTCCGGAAAAATGCGTGGGATCTTTCGGGCCGAAATCAGGACGTGTAAATGTCAGGGTGAAGGAACCGTCGCTTTGTGTTTTGACAATCGTGGCGACGCTGGAATCGACCTGCAAATCATCGCAGAAGAAATCGATCGCGGTTTTGTCAGGCAATTTTCCACCGGGAACGGATGCGTGAAGAAGAATTTTTCCGGGTTTGTCCGTAACGGAAAACTTCCAGTCCGCCGGGGCGGGAGGGGGAAGCTGCGACCGGATTTTGCGAAACCGCTCTGATATTGCTTTGTCAGGATTTGCGGAGTCGCCAACAGGAAGTTTGAGAGAAAGGTTCTCGATGCCCGGGTGGCAGGAGGAAGCGCAGACCATCCAGGAAACTTTTCCACGAAAATCAATGGACGTTGCGGAGAGGTTTTCGGGAACCCGGATTTTCGAAAGAAGCCAGGTTTCGCTTTTGTATCCGTTCGCGGCGATACCGACCATATCGACCTTTTCCGGAGAGGGCCATTCGATCGGGCCCGGCTCAAAACCTTGGGGTAGGTCCCATTCGATGACCGGAGCTACCCCGACGATACCGGGGCCGCGCCAGTACAGGTGAAAACCGGTATCCGGAGACATCACAAGAGCGACTGTGATCTCCTGACCGGGAACGATCCGGCTCACGTCGGTTACAAGCTGGATGCGTTTCAGACCGGTGGCGGTTTTGGAAACGGATTCAGCACTCTCTGCATTCAGGGAAAGCAGGAGAATGGATGCGATTGCGATGAGGTATTTCACAACCTTACCTTCGCCCGAAGCTACTGGTTCTCTCAACACTTTATCCGTAACTTTTTCACGGATTCCGGGATGATGAATTTGGAATCTGTCAGCCTCCGACGGCAGCGGTCTTCAATCCTTTTGCCTCATCGGCTTTGGAAAAAGTAACGCCCACCGTTTTCGAGACACCGAATTCCTCCATGGAAACGCCATACATGACGTCGGCGCGGGACATGGTCCGCTTGGAGTGGGTGACAATAACGAATTGGCTGTCACCGATAAACCTGTCCAGCACACGAATGAAACGGGTGATGTTGGCCTCATCGAGCGGGGCATCGAGCTCATCGAGAACGCAGAAAGGGGAGGGCTTCACCATATAAATTCCGAAGAGCAAAGCGACGGCTGTCATGGATCGTTCCCCACCGGAAAGCAGGCTGATCGACTGCAGTTTTTTTCCGGGTGGTTTGGCAATGACGTCAATGCCGCATTCGAGCGGGTCGCCGTCGTCCATCAGGATAAGATCCGACTTGGCTTTCTCCCCGAAGAGTTCCTTGAACATATCGCGGAAGTTTTTCCGGATTTTCTCGAAGGTTTCGGTAAACATCTTCCGAGTGTCGCGGTTGATTCTCGCGATCATTCGGAGCAGTTCCTCTTTCGAATTTTCGAGATCCTCGAGTTGCTGGACATTGAAGCGGTAGTGCTCTTCGAGCTCATCGAATTCCTCGATCGCGTCGATATTGACCGGTCCCATCGAATCGAGCTTCGTGCGCAGGGTGGTTACCACGTCTTCGACGAATTCCCAGTCCGGTTCGGAGGGGTCGGGGATGGCATCGGCATTTTCATCTGCTTCCCCGTCCCGAGCGGAAGAGTCCTCTCGTGTAGACGGTTCGGGAGAAGGAATCTGTGCGGAACGGGTCGCTCCGTTTTTCTTTCGTTCCTCGATCGCCATGAGGAGGGCATGGCTGTCGGGTTCGAAAAATTCGAGTTCGGTGCGATAGCGGTCGCGGCAGACACGCTCAATGTTTTCGATCTTGATATCGATCTGGGCAATCTGAACTTCCTCTTTTCCCCGCTGTTTGGCGACGACCTGAACTTCGTTCCGCACGCGGGTGAGTTCAGACTCTCCTTCCTCAATGCGTTCGGAAAAGCTTTCCCGGTCGACCTGAATTCGGTCCCGTTCTTCGCTCGCGACTACGGATTCAGACTGCCATGCGGCAATGCTTTCCTGCAGTCCTTCGTTCTCGATCTGTGCGTTCTCGATACGCTCGCGATAGCTTTCGATTTCGGTGCGGCTCGTTTCAATCTGGCCGTCCAGCTCGGCAAGTCGGGCCACCATTGGCTCGATCTGCTCCTGCAAATTCCGGCGCGTTCCCTGTTCAACGGCGAGGGAAGTCCGGGCTTCTGTGACTTCTTCCGTCAGTTTTTCTTCGCGCTCACGGGCATCCGTTAGATTCTGGACAATGCTGTCAGATTCTTTGTCGAGTTCTTCAACCCGGGTTTGTGCCGCGACGCGCTCTTCTTCGTTTCGCTGAAGGTCGGAGGTGACTTTTTCTTTCCGCTCGGTGAGGTCACGGCTTTCCCATTCCAGCGTTTCAATCTTGTTGCGAAGCTGGTTCAGATCACGTTCCACGAGGGCGAGTTTTCCTTCGAGGGTGGATGAGGCCACTTTCTTTTGCTGGAGTCTCTCGCGTGCGTCCTGAAGGGCTTCTTCAAAACTGTCGACGCGATTGTTCAACTCATCTCTTCTTTCCTGTCGGCTCGTGACTTCCTGTTTTAACGCGTCGCAGACTTCTTTGAGTTCCTCAATTTCGCTCTGCATTTTGAGAATGGAAACAGAGTCGTCCCCGGATCGACCGCCCTGGACGATCCCTTCCGCCGTAATGAATGTCCCGTCGATGGTCGCGATGGAAAAGTCGGGATGCTTTTTGTGGAGCCGCATTGCGGTGGCGAGATCCTCTGCGACAAGCACACCTTCGAGCAAACGGCTCATGACGGAGTTGATGTTTTTCTCGCATGACACGAGGTCGACAGCCCATCCGATGGCACCGAGCGGCGCCCGGCGTGGAGGGGATACGGGAGCGCCTTCGAGTGCCGTCCGCGCGAGCAGCGAGGCCTGTCCCAGTTTGTCATCCCGAAGTGTGCCGACGAGCTGTTCTACAGTATCGAGCTCGGAAACGATCACGGCTTGCAGGCGGCGACCAAGCGCGGCTTCAATCGCCTCGGCGTAATTGGCATCGACCCGGAGGTGTCGGGACAGGGGGGCATCAATTTTTCCCCTGTAGCTCTCGCTTTCTGACAACTCCTGAACGACGGCTCTCGTTCCCTTTTCGAATCCTTCACCGTCTGCGATGAGTTGTTCGAGGACTTCAAGCCTCGAGCGTTTCTCAGCGTGGAGCTTGTGCAGAGAAGACAGATTCTCCTGCATGTCCGACGCGGCACGCTTGGCTCGATGATACTTCTGATCGAGTTCAGAAAGATTTTCTTCGAATTCTTCGATCGACTTCTGGTGCCCGGTGATCCTCTCGCGGAGCTCGTTCGAGTCTTTTTTCCGGTCGATTTCCGATTCCTGAAGGCGACCGGTTTCATCGCTGAGCTGCCGTTCCCGCTGTTCGTCGGAGGAGAGTTGCTTGCGGTTGGTTTCGAGAGTGGCTTCGAGGCTTGCAATCCGGCTTTTCTGTTTGCTTCGCTCTTCCTCCAGTTCCCGCATTCTGCCGTTCAGGGTCTCCCGCTGCTCCCGGGCACTCAGGGTGTCCGACTCCAGTTGCTTTACTTTTTCCTCCTCGGATGAGATGCGTTCCTCGACTTCGGAAAGATGCCGGTTGGCGGCTTCAATGTCGGTCTGCTGCCGGTCTCTCTTTTCGATTGCTTCAACGATAATAGCTTCGTTCTTTTTGATGAGAAGGCTGTGCTCGTGCGTGCGCTCCCCGTTGAATTCGATCCGGTTGTTTGCCCCGGCAATTTCTCCCTCGAGACGCGCCAGTTGAGATCGCAACGCGGTTAGGCGGTTTTCGATCTCCTGGTATTCGACTCGCGCCGAAGCCATCTCAGCCTGTCGCTTCTCGATTTTGTCCTCCATTTCGTCCTGCTGGAGCCGGAGCGCATTGATCGAGGTATTCATTTCGGATTTCTCCGCGATGAGTTCTCTCCATTGCTTGTGGTTCAGGTGGAGTTCGAGGGTTTTAACATCATCGAAAAGTGACTGATATCGCTTGGCTTTCGATGCCTGGCGGGAAAGGGAACGAATCTGCCGTTCGTTTTCCGCGATCACATCGCGAATCCGCACGAGGTTTGCTTCGGTGTAGTCCAGCTTCCGGATCGCCTCCTTTTTCTGTGATTTGTATTTTGTGATACCGGCAGCTTCTTCAAACACGGCCCGCCTGTCCTCCGGCTTGGAAGACAGGAGCATGTCGATTTTTCCCTGCTCCATGATGGAGTAGCTCGTCCGTCCGATCCCTGTATCCATCAACAGGTTGTGGATATCTTTGAGACGGCACGGCTGCTTGTTGATGAGGTATTCACCCTTTCCGTCCCGAAAGACCCGTCGTCCGAGCGATACTTCGTCGTACTCGGTATCGAGAATGCCTTCACACCCCGATAAAGTGAGGGTCACCTCGGCCATACCGAGGGGTTGGCGGCGATCGGTGCCGTTGAAAATTACGTCCGCCATCTCCCCGCCCCGCAGCGCTTTGGCAGAGGTTTCACCGAGAACCCACCGCATAGAATCCACGATGTTGGATTTTCCGCATCCGTTCGGGCCGACAATGCCGGTGACCCCCTCGTGGAATTCCAACTTGGTTTTGTCTGCGAACGACTTGAAGCCGTGCATCTCCAGAGATTTCAGACGCATGGTAGTGGGGAAGAGTGAAAATTTCGACAAATCTGAGAATTTAATTCTCAGAAATGATAAAGCATTGTGAACAATGAATGGTTCTGAGGAACTGTCGAGAAAAATTTGGAAAAATTTTTCTTATATTTCGCGAATCGTGGCGATTCAGGACGAGTAGAATGGCGCTGAAAGTTTGCGAAAAACACCGATTTTCCGGAAATTTGCGTGAAAAGTCTCATTTCTGAGAAGAATTTTCAAAATGTAAACCGAAAAATGAAAAAAATTAGGTTTTTTTCTTGCGCGCGAGTTTTTTAGCGGTACGTTAGTGACACGTTTAGGGGAAAATCAGTTCTTTTTAGCATGAATTTCCTGAGGATACTCAACTGAACGAAAAATTTTCTAATTTGTGCGGAACGGGGCGGCCCGGCCTGAAGGATGAAAGTCTGGAAGCCGGGCCGTTTTCTTTGTCGCGACAAATATTTTATTTTACCCGGCAGCGATGAGGTGAGGATATATTGGCTCCCTCCTGAAAAGAAAGACGGCGTCGACCGTTTCGGATCGACGCCGCCTTATAACCCCTCAACACAAAACAAACGTCTGGATAGACGTTGTTCGTGAGAAGATTGTAAGCGAACGAGGGGAAGGGGTCAATACAAAAGTTATAAAAACCATAATTATTATACAATTAGGCGAGGGTTAACTATCTACCCACACCTTGCTTGACTAATCCTGGCAGGCATCTGTGCTGCTTGTCCTTTCTGCAAGAGAATCAGACCCGCTCTTTGGTATTGACCGGAGCATCCAAAGATCTGAAGATTTCCAGATGCCTGGTGGCAATTTCAGGGAAAGAATCAGACCTTCGAAGTTTTCTAAAGAAAAAGATATCTTTGCTGCATAAAGCACCCCGGTGCTGCGTCGATCCCTCCGAACAACAATCATCCCCCTGATTAGAAAAATGAACGACGAATTCTCCATTATCGCCCAGTTTCTCGAAAGCCTCGGACCAGAGGTTTCCGGGCACTCAGCCACGCCATTGACCGAAGAGCAGGTCGATCTCATCAAGCAATTCGCTGATGGAAAGCTTGAAGACAGTAAGCGCGACGAGCTTCTTCCCGAGCTTCTCGGAAACGAAAAAGCCCTTCACGAACTGGTTTCCTTGCTTCAGGCGAAATCCTGATGACCGGTGCGCGAACCCGCCTCCTTCGTAGTCCCGAGTTCGCGCGCATTGGTGCGGAACTCGAGGAGCACGTGGACACTTGGATACGATCAAGCAGCCCTTCTGAACTGATCGGGCTGTTTGATGCTGTCTCAATATCGCTCCTGAAGGAGGCCTTTGCTCACGTGGGAGGCTGTGAAGGCACCGTGTGGCTCGCGGATAGCGAGGAAAGAAATTTGGTTGCAGTATACAATTCCGGTGACGACGCAGTCAGCCTGATTGGATTTGAGCAACCTGTTGGCTCCGGAATCATCTCAATGGTGTATTCCCAGCAACAACCATACTGCGAAAACAATATAGGAGCCAGTAGCGGGCATGATGATACTCTGGACCGCAAAATAGAAAAACACACCACGGCAATGATCGCGGTGCCCTTTTACTTTGCGTTCGGGCTGCGCGGAGTGATTTCCTGCGTTCAGTTGGAGGAAGTAGAGGGTAGTAAAGACGGATTCAGCTCGGCAGATGTCGAAGTCATTACCCGGGTGTCGAATATCATGGAACGTCTCGTGAACGAAACGATTTTCTCGAACGCGCTGGGATTGAGTGATGTCGGGTGAGCTCTCTCAGAACTGGCCTGATCTTTCCCGTGCCCGGGAAGTGCTGCAGAGTGCCACCGGTGCCGGGGTAAAAGTGGCAGTGATTGATTCCGGAATCGATGTTTGCCACGAGGCGCTCAAAGGTGCGAAACTGGAGGATGACCTCGTTGTATCCTGTGATGGGATCAATCTCCGGATCGAAGAAAATCATTCGACTGATGTTTATGGTCATGGTACGGCGGTTGCCAGCCTGCTCTTAAAGGAGGCTCCCGGAATTACGCTGGGAAGTTTCCGCGCTTTGGATTCCAGCAATCACGCGAGAAGTTTCGTCATTGCCGAGTGTGTGAATCAGGCCATTTCGCTCGGGTATCAGGTTATCAATTGCAGTTTCGGCTGCCGGGGCCTTGCCCGCTACGTAATGGATTACAAGGAATGGGTGGACCGGGCCTTTCTGGAAGGCGTCCAGATCGTTGCCGCCTGCAGCAATGTCGATGCCGGCATCCGGGAGTGGCCGGCTTATTTTCCCAGTGTCATCAGCGTTCGTGGAATCGACTGCGGGGCACACGAGATCTTTTCCCGAAAGGGACGAATGGTCTCTTTTCTGGCCCGCGGTGAGCGCGTTGAAGTTCCCTGGCTGAACGGAGAGACCAAAACCGAAACCGGCAGCAGTTACGCCGCTCCTCTTGTCGCCGGGAAGATTGCACGTTTGCTGGAGGGGTTTCCGGACATGGAAAAGTCAGCGATCAAGCCGCTTCTTTCTGTTCTGGCGACCCCTGAGATTGAGAAAAAATAGCGTTTTTAGAGAGGGTGTAAATTTTCTGGAAATTCTTGTGGAATATTCTTAAGGAAACTTTATAATTTCCGTAAGATTAACAGTCTACATTTCTTGAAGAATCAACTTCCAGGTAACTTGGCCGAAATCTTCCCCCTTCGCCTCCGGCTTCGCAAAGAATTCCGCTTCTTTCAGATTCAGGATCAGGTGGTTGCGGAGAGGGTTGAGGATTCGCAGCGTTTTTCCGTGCGTCGGTGGCAGTATGAAATGTTCCTGCGGTTTGATGGAAAACGGACTTTCGAGGAGGCGGCGAAGGAAGTATTTCAGAAGGAGGGCGGAGGTTTCACAGCTGTTGGTTTGCTGAACTTCTACCGGTGGCTGTATCAGGAGGACCTCGTCTTGTGCGAATGTGACTCCGTGTTTGAACTTGTCGGCGATGAAGATCAGAGTTCCGTTCAGGAGGAACCCGCGAAACCGCCTGTGGCTGGCAAGAAGAAAGCTCCCGCTCGCTCGCCCGTAGCAGGCAAAATAGCGGCGCTTTGGGGAGCGGTGGATCAGTTCGTCCCGGGACGGCCCGGAATGAAGCAGGCGATCAAGATCGCAGCGATGGTGGTATTCGGGCTTTCTGTTCTCAGGTTGGGATTTGTTGCCGCTCCTGTTTTTGAACCGCCCGTTAACCGGCTCTACGCCGAGGTGGAGAATTTTTTCTACGATGGATCGCCGAAACCGGTTGAATCGGAGTTGTCCCGTGAAATTGCGGACTCGCCTCAGAAGGAAGTGCAGTTTGCGGGGAGAGCCGGGGCCGCTCCAATCGATGCCACTCCTGAGAAGGTTTCAGTGTCTGAGGACGCGATCCCGGATGTCCCTCCGGCAGGATCTCCGGAGCTCGGGCAGGGGGAACCCGCGAATCTCAAAGCGAGCCTGGATGCGATTGATGATTTGCGACGACGGATGTCAGAGTGCCGAATTCGCCGGGACGAGTTTTATATCCAGAACAACGAGGCCGGATACCGGCGCGAGGTCGAAAAAATGTCTGCTCTCGCCAAAGAGATCGGCGAGATTGAGTCGCGGCTTTAGACGCGGGGGGGACGATCAGGTCGAAGCTGTCGCAGCGAGGCTGGTCCTGACCAGCTCTATCGGATAATCGGATCGCTTTCTTTCCCGGAATACACTCACTGTTTCGTAGCCGGCAGTCTCAAGCATGTCGAGCGCCTCAGGAAAACTCTCGGCAACCCTTCCCGGAGTGTGGGAATCTGATCCGATGACAACGGGAATGTCCCGTTCCGCCATCATGGCGAGCATTTCCGGTCCCGGATTCATTTCTGAAACCGCTTTGTGCCGTCCTGATGTATTGATTTCCATCGCCACCCCGGTCTGTTGAATGCGGTCCAGCGATTCGCCAATGGCCTTCCGCATGGAGCCAAAGTTCCAGTCGTCCGGGTTAGCGTTCTTAACCAGATCGGGATGAGCGAGGGCGTCGAAAAGCCCACTCTCGGCAGATTCCGCGAGGTGCTCAAAATATTGTCTGCGGAACGCATCCGAATCGCCCCGCCAGAAGGTGTCGAGGTATTCCGGGATGTGCCAGTGGACGGAGCCGAGAATGTAGTGAAAATCCGCTTTCGCATGCAGTTCGGTAAGCCATTTCTCCATTCCCGGAAAAAAGTCACTTTCCATCCCGAGACGAACTTCAAAGCCGTCCGGTGCAGCGTCACTGGCCGACCGGACCAGTGAAACGTATTCCTCGAATTGTTCGGGAGCCATGCGAACCCGGTGCGAGAAACGATTCGGCATCGGGCTGTGACAGGTCATGATGATTCCTGCGAGGCCCTTTTCAACGCCCTGTTCCATATATTCGACCGGATGCCCGACAGCGTGTTTGCACAGTGGCGTGTGCATGTGGCTGTCAAAAAAGAGGGGAGTAGGTTCGGTCATAGGACTTCGACAACTTGCCCCATCTTTCCCGCAGCCCAAGCAGTTTTTGGGATTCAGTCTCCCTGCACTGCTGCCAGTTTCCCGCAATTTTCCCGCAAGTGGGTGGGATTGATGGTTCCAACCACGGCGGAAGTCGTTGCGGGATGGGAGAATACGAAGCGCAATGCTTCCGTAACGGGGTCGGCGGTCGATTCATCTTCGCCAAGCCAACCGCTGCCGAAAGCTTTTTTGAGAAAGATCGATGTTCCGCTCTCCGCTGCGGCGTCGAGTACGGCCTCTTCCTCCCGGTACCAGGGATTGTAGGTGACCATCACGGCATCCAACCCCAGCTCTATTGCGCGCAGTCCGCCCTCTACGGTTTTCGTGGAAATGCCGACTGAACGGATCAGCCCCTGCTTTTTTAAGTCAAAAAGCGTTTCCACGGCACCGGAGTGATTGAGAATTTCGAGGTCCTCGCCTGAAGAGTGTAGGGTCAGGCACTCAACCCTGTTCGTTCTCAGACGTAACAGGGTACGTTCGACACTTTCGATGATGGCACAGGGGGAAAAATCGAAAAACGACTGTCCGGCCCGGAAGTCTTCTCCGGCTTTGGACATGATGACCCAGTCGTCGCGGCGTGAACCGAGCAGTTTCCCGAGCCTTTCTTCACTAACTCCGTATGCCGGGGCCGTGTCGATGAAGTTGATGCCCTGCTCCTGTGCCAGGTCTAACAGGGCGAGAATTTCATCGTCCGTCGGCAGTTCGAATCCGGTTGGATATTTGACTCCCTGGTTGCGACCGAATTTGACTGTTCCAAGTCCGAGTCGGGAAACGGCGATGTCGGTGGAGTGAATCGTGTTTCGTTTCATGTATCAGTCCAGGTCCCAGGGTGCATTTCCGACTGTGGGGCGGGGAAGGGGGAGTCGGATTTTTGCATTCCCGTTGCTTGAGCTTGTTTCCCGCAAAACCTGATCGGCGAGTTCCGGAGCGAGAGCCAGCTTGGTGGGCCACGCGATGAGAACATTTCCCGCCCGCTCGCAAAATGCCCCCGCGGGGCGGTCTCCGGTTCCGGTGAGAGGTTCGGCGCGGTCGACACGGTGGGTAAACCAGTCGGCGTTCGACAGGTCAATCCAGGGCAAATACTCCGCGAAACGTTTTTTTCCGAATTCGATTTGTTCCGCTTCGCTGCGCTCCACTCCTGCTTGTTCCGCAATATCGCCACCGACGTACCAGAGAGGGCGCCCCTGTGAATCGATGTGTGTCGTCACGACAACGGGAGGCTTCGGAGTCGCCCCGACACAGACGGAGAAAAAGGGCGGAAGTCCCGCCCGGCGGATGATGAGCTGGTGGAGCGGCCGTCGCTGCATTCGAGGGGAATCGATGCTGAGCTGATCGAGAATGGCTCCGTTCCCGGCACCGGCTGCGAGCAGGTAGTTCGTCGCGGTGAGCGAGCAGGAGTCGTCGCCGTTTCGGATTCGGATGCGGGAAATTCGGTTGTCTGCAGTTTCGAGTTCCACGTTTTCCCCCCATTCCACCAGCCAGGTTTCTTCGCTGACTCCGCGAGCCAGCTCGCGAATTGCAGATACCGGATCGACGACTGGTTCTTCGATGCGAAAGAGACTGCCGCGATAGGCTTCGGTATCAAAAACGGCAGGGTAGTCCTCCTTTGCGATGCGACCCGATCGCCCCCGCACCGCTTTGCTGCCAAAGAAGCCGGCAACCCGGCTGACGACATTGGGAAGGCTCCACAAAATCTGGTGATCGGCGAGGAGTTCCGCCTCTGTCAGGTCGACAGGACCTTCCCCGCGAAGGGCGGCCAGCCACCGCGTTGGCATGTCGGCGAGGGCTTCCGATGAATCCGTCAATTTGCCGGCCACAGCGTATTTCATTCCGCCGTGGATGACTCCCTGGGCAGCGAGTGACTGTCCTTCGCCCAGAGGGGAGTTTGTCAGGATGGCAACCGATTGCCCCGATGCTTTCAACACATTCGCTGTCCACAGTGCTGCGACTCCGCCTCCGATGATGACGGTGTCGACAGATGCTGTGTCAGGAGCGGTCACGGCAGTTCCAACCCGAAAAAGTCAGCGGCGTTCTGGAAGCAGATTCGCCGGACCATGTCGCCGACCATTTCCATGTCACGCGGAATTTCACCGTTCTCGATATCCGTTCCGATGACGTTGCAGAGAATGCGGCGGAAGTATTCGTGACGGGTGAAGGAAAGGAAGCTTCGCGAGTCAGTCAGCATTCCGTTGAAACGCGAAAGAAGACTGGTGTTGGAGAAGGTGTTGATCTGCCATTCCATTCCCTCTTTCGTATCGAGGAACCACCACGCGGTCCCGAGCTGAAGTCGGCAGGGAGGGTCGCCGGGAACGGCTTCGTTGAAGTTGCCGAGCATCGTCGCGAGAGCGTAGTTGTCTTTCGGGTTCAGGTTGTAGAGCATCACCTTCGGCAGATGTCCGCGATGGCTCAAAGTGTTGAGATAGCGTCGAACGGCTCCTGCGTGATCCACGTCGGCCATGGAATCGCAGCCAACGTCCCGGCCGAGGTTTTCGAAGAGCTTCTGATTGTTGTTTCGCTCCGCGCCGATGTGGAGCTGCATCGTCCATCCGCGCGAGTGATTCAGCTCTCCGAAAAGAAGCATCATCCAGGCACCGAAAGCCTCGGTTTCCGCTTCATCGGCGGCGGTTCCGGAACGAACTTTTTCAAAAATGGCGGCGGCCTTTTCGTCGGAACATTCGGCATCAAAAATATGGTGCAGTCCGTGGTCGGAGAGACGACCTCCGAGGCTGTGGAAAAAATCATGACGGGCACGCAGAGCGTCGCAAAAGCCGGAGAATGTTCCGCAGTCTACACCGCTGACTTCGCTGAGCGTGTCGGCGTAGTTGTTGAAGTGTTCGGCATCATTTACCCAGAGCGCCGCGTCGGGGCGGAACGTGGGATACACGCGGCAGTCGATGGAGTCGTCGTCGGCGATAGTCTGGTGGTGCTCCAGCGAGTGAATTGGATCGTCCGTTGTGCAGAGCGCGCGCACCTGGCTCATCTCGAGAAGACCGCGACAGGAATATTCGGGCTGAGAGAGTTTGGCGTTTCCGCTTTCCCAGACTTCGTCCGCTGTTTCCGGAGAGAAAAGGCCCTCGAAGCCGAAGTAGCGGGACAGCTCCAGGTGCGTCCAGTGGTAGAGTGCGTTGCGCAGGGTGTGAGGAACGGTCTCTGCCCAGGCGTCGAATTTATCACGCGGAGAGGCATCACCGGTGATCCGGTTTTCGGGGATTCCGTTCGCCCGCATACCGCGCCATTTGTAGTGGTCGCCGGCAAGCCAGATATCGTAGAGCGTTTCAAAGGACCGGTCCGCTGCGATTTCATCGGGCGGAAGGTGATTGTGAAAGTCCAGGATCGGCTCGTCTTTTGCGAAATGGTGATACAGATCCTTCGCCGCCTGCGATTGCAGCATGAAGTCGTCGTGAATGAATTTGGACATGGGGGAATGTGGCGAGGTATGGGGGTTGATCAAGCTCGAGTGAAATGAACTTGCCCGGACCCGGCCGGCCCGCTCCTACCACCAAACGAGGGCGCAAACGAGCACCGCCAATCCGTACACCGCTCCGGCAATTGCGCCGTAGGTGTAGCGGCTGTCTTTCTCCAATACCCAGCCGATCTGGTCCCGCATCAGGTAGGGCATGCCTACCCAGAACATGCCTTTTACGGCGATGGCGTAGGCAAACGCGACGAGCAGCAGACGGCTCTGAGGTTCCTGGAGAAATGCTGAATCGAGAATCGGTGCTGCGGCGAGGATCATGAGAAACCCGAGCGCGCGCACGGCGACGAATTCTTTGACGTAAATGACAACGCCGACGCAGACCCCGATGATGATCATCTGCACGGGACGTTCGATCTTGTAGAACTCACCCAGATCCATGCAGGACCAGATGATAAAGCCCCATGCAAAGCAGAAAATGACGAGAGGGACGCCGATTTTTTCGTTTCTCGGATAGGCTTGCAGCCACGGTTTGACGACTTGCGGCTTGAGCAGAGCGAAGCCGTGGGAAAGAATCAGCCACAGACCGACGATGACCCCCATCAGCTGCAGGGGAAGGGGTGGTTCGTAGAGCAGATTGTAGATCGCCTGCATGAAATCGCGGTGGGCCGAAAGGGTCGTTCCGGCGGTCGGAAAGACTCGGAGAAAATCCGTTTATTGCAAGACCGGATCGCCGTAGAGGGTGTGTCCGGTGCTTTCGTTGATTTTGACATCGAACAACTCGCCCGACATGCGTTCCGCATCTCCGTCAAAAATGACGATGCGATTGGTTCGGGTCCGGCCGGAGAGACGTTCTTTGTTGTAGCGGCTCGGGCCTTCGCAGAGAACTTCCTGCGTGGTTCCGATGTGTGCTTCGTTCTTCCGCTCGATGATTCCGTTCACGAGCTGAAGCAGATCCTGATTCCGCTCCTCTTTGACCCTTTCGGGGAGCTGGTCCTCCATTTCAGCTGCCGGTGTGTCTTTGCGCTGCGAGTAACGGAAAATGTAGGCCTGATCGAATTGCACGTGTTCGACCGCCTTTTTCGTTTCGAGATAGTCCTCTTCCGTTTCGCCGGGGAAACCAACGATGATGTCGGTTGAAATAGCGATGCCGGGCCGCGCTTCTTTCATCTTGTCGCAGATGTCGATGAACCGCTGCGCTTTGTAGGGGCGGTGCATTCGCTTGAGGATCCGGTCGGACCCCGATTGCATCGGGAAATGCACGTGGTCGACGAGCTTGGGAAGATAGGTGAAGGCTTCGATGACATCCTCTTTGTAGCCGATCGGATGCGGGGAGGTGAAACGGATACGCTTGATGTCGTCAATTTCGTGAACGGCTTCGAGTAGCTGAACAAAAGGGCTTTTCCCGTCCACTTTCGGAAATTCGTGGCGTCCGTAGAGGTTCACGATCTGCCCCAGCAAAGTCACTTCGCGGACTCCCTCATCGGCAAGACGCTTGCACTCGTCCACGATTTCGGGAATGGGCCGTCCCCGCTCCGGTCCGCGGGTGTAGGGGACGATGCAGAAGGTGCACTTCATGTTGCAGCCCTGCATGATGCTGACGAATTCGCTGACGTTGTAATCTTTGTCGACGTGGTCACGAATCGTGTTTTGAGATTTCTCCTCTTCGTCGATGTCGACAATGGGATTGCGAAGACTGTCCATGCGGGCTTCCTCCTTCGCCCGCATCAGATCAACGACGTGATCCACGACCCGGTGATATTTCTGGGTTCCCGCGACGAGGTCAACGTGGGGAGACTGCTTCAGGAGTTCTTCGCCGCGACTCTGTGCCATGCACCCCATAAAACCATAGACGATATCGGGATTTCGCTTCCGGTATTTTCCGAGATGATTCATTCGCCCGATCGCCTTTTGCTCCGCCTGATCACGGACCGAGCAGGTGTTCATCAGCATGACGTCGGCATCATCCGGTTGACCCGTGACGGTAAAGCCGCGCTCGACGAACATTTGCGCGACCTGTTCGGTATCGCGTTCGTTCATCTGGCACCCGTAGGTTTTGAGATACACTTTCGGCATGGGGATGGCGTCGGGTATGAGAAAAGGGGGCGGAATCTAGCCGCGATTTGCGCTGGAAACAAGGGGCGGACGATCTATTTTCGATGTGTGAGTGATCCAGCATCAGAGGAAATGGAAGG
>JAKSBG010000182.1 GCA_022361255.1 Verrucomicrobiales bacterium | reverse complement strand
GATTGGCAACGATATGAGTTCCCGCTCGATTGAAGGGGAAAATCCGCTCTACCTTCCTCAGGCAAAAGTTTACACAGGGTCCTGCTCCATCGGCCCCTGCCTTCACGTGGGGAACACCCCCGGCCCTGACACGGCCATCACAATCGAAATCTCGAGAAGTGGTGAAGTGGTTTTCAGCGGGGAAACGCAGGTGTCTCAACTCAAACGAACTTTCGATGATCTCGCCGGGTACCTGTTCCGTTCGAATGAATTCTGTCACGGCGCCTATCTCATGACCGGAACCGGGATTGTTCCGGATTCAGATTTCACCCTGCAGGCCGGAGATGAAATCGCAATCTCGATCGACGGTGCCGGAACCCTGGTGAATGACGTGGAGATTGTGTAGCCACTCATTTTCCTTTTCCCGCTCCTTTTCGTGTTCTTCCGAAAAGACTCGCGAGGCAGCAAAGCAATCGAAAAGGAAAAGGATCAAGAGAAAGAAAAGGACTGTTTATGAATCCCATCTTCGATTCCAACGACGAATCCATCTTCACCCTGCGCACGAAAGCACCGGGTCCTACCGGGGCTCTTCCCTTCACGAAGGAGCAACTCGCAACTCACCCCAGCGGCCATCTCTTTGGCTGGACGCAAAACGTCGGGATGGGTTGGGATGCCGACAAGGTGGCTGGAGGAGACTACCTCATCCTCAGTACCCAGGGAGGGATTCGTCAGCCGGATGGAACTCCCGTGGCGCTCGGCTACCACACCGGTCACTTCGAAGTGGGCCTCTTGATGGAGGAAGCCGCGAAAACGATCAGCTCGCTCGGTGGAGTGCCCTTCGCCGGATTCGTCAGTGATCCCTGCGACGGCCGGTCTCAGGGAACCGACGGGATGATGGATTCCCTTCCCTACCGCAACGACGCATCCACCGTATTCCGCCGTCTCATCCGCTCTCACCCGACCCGGAGAGGGGTCGCCGGCGTCGCAACCTGCGACAAAGGCCTTCCCGCAATGATGATGGCATTGGCATCCTGCCACGATCTGCCGACCATTCTCATACCCGGCGGCGTCACTCTTCTCAGCGAGGAAACCGACGAAGATCTCGGACGCATCCAGACAATCGGAGCGCGCTATGCACAAGGCACCCTGTCCTACGCCGACGCCGCTGAAGCGGGCTGTCGCGCCTGCGCCTCCCCGGGAGGTGGATGCCAGTTTCTCGGAACGGCCGCGACCAGCCAGGTCATCGCCGAGGGGCTCGGACTAACATTGCCACATTCTGCACTGGCTCCGTCCGGCGCCGACATCTGGAGTGACATGGCACGCCGCTCCGGGGCTGCTCTCGTTTCGATGGAGCAGAACGGCGTTACGACAAAGGATGTCCTCACTGACAAAGCCATCGAAAACGCGCTCGCGGTGCACACCGCATTCGGAGGATCGACCAACCTCATCATGCACCTGCCTGCGATCGCACATCAGGCGGGAGTGCGGCGTCCCACCGTGGACGACTGGAGACGCTTCAATGCGGAGATCCCCCGTATCGTCGATGCGCTGCCAAACGGCCCCGTCCACTACGCCACCGTCCAGGTCTTTCTCGCCGGCGGAGTTCCGGAAGTGATGCTTCACCTTCGCGAAGCAGGAATGCTGCAGCTCGACGCCCTCACCGTTTCCGGAAAAACTCTCGGCGAAAATCTCGAATGGTGGGAGAAATCGGACCGTCGCAGTCGTCTGCGTGAGAAGTTAACCCAGCTCGACGGAATCGACCCTGACAATGTCATCATGTCACCCGAAGTTGCCGCATCACGCGGACTGACCTCGACCGTTACCTTTCCCGGTGGCAGTCTCACGCCGGAAGGTTCGGTGATCAAATCCACCGCCATCGATCCCACCTTGATTGATGATGACGGGATCTACCTCCACGAAGGGCCGGCCCGCGTTTTCGCCTCCGAACCGGAAGCGATTGCCGCCGTGAAATCAAAAGGCGACGACCGGATCCGCGAAGGGGATGTCATTGTTCTGATCGGATACGGCCCCATCGGGTGCGGAATGCCGGAAACCGCGCAACTCACCATCGCGCTGAAGCACCTGCCCTGGGGGAAAAACGTCGCGCTCGTCACTGACGGTCGTTTTTCCGGGGTTTCGACAGGAGCCTGCGTAGGCCACATTTCCCCCGAAGCCTGGGCCGGCGGACCGATCGGGAAAGTTCGGGACGGAGACCCGATCAAAATTCGAATCGACTGCCGCAACATGACCGGGACTGTGGACTTCGATGGCGATCTCGACGAACTCGCAAATCGCCCGGTCAGTGACAAGTTGAAGCAGGTTCCCAACGTTCCTGATGACACCCGTCTCTGGGCAGCCCTTCAGAACGTCTCCGGAGGAACCTGGGGCGGTTGCGTCTATGACGTTGAGGCGATCCTGGCGAAGCTGAATGCGTGATCCGGTGGTGGGAATAGCGCGTGTCGTGTTGTTTTGACAGGCGCACCGCCGGTGACGTTTTTGCAAGAAGTTGTGATATTTCTGAATTCGGAAAGCAGGGTCGGACGAAGCGTCCCGCTGAGCCACTGAACGGACACTTTTTCTCCGGTTTACCTGTCAGTGAAAGGGAAAGCGTCAGGAACGAACCTCTAACCTGCACTCGACGGCTCACCGGGGACGGTTTGCCCCACCATCCATCTGTGCCGAACCGGGTTTCCGCACAGCCTCTTGCAAACACCGCCAGATTGCTGCGAAAGCCTGCCTAACAGGGTTCACAGAATGAGCAGACAGGGTTGAGTCGAGGACACAACCCTGTTCCGTCACGGGCACTGCGATCACCGCTGGGGAGGTTCGACCTCCCTGACCAGTGAACCGCTCTCCTCGCTCATGACGAGAAGGCTCAACTCTTCCACTCTGTCGAGCTCGTCGGTATTCAGACTGACGTAGTCGAACTTACCCCGCAGGTCGGTGTAGCCGTCCTTGAAGAATTTCACCTCTCCGCCTCTCATCTTCGCGTAGACTTTTACATACGTCTTCGGAAGCGGTTTGCCGGTCTTCTCATTGCGAACTTCAATCCGTCCGTATTTGTCGGAAAGCTGGACCTCGAGCTGATTGGAATACACCGCGACAGCGTCGGTCCGCCCATTGGCGACGACTTCCACGAGCACGTTGCTGTTGGCGAACTTTTCCGGAACAGCGAATCGGAACGCTCCCCCGCCCTCCGGCAGCTCACGTTTTTCGGTCAGGTTGGGACGAATGAAACTGAACTGCCCGCTGTCACCCGAAACGAATGGCTTGCTGGAGAAAAGAAATTCCAGATCCATCTCGTAGTAGTTCACGGTGACCTCCTCAACATTGCGGAAAGAGATTTCCGCCTCGCGCCCCACCGCAGAGAGTTCGAAGAAAGGATCATTCGCAGACAGTTTTTCCAACTGATTCTCGCGACCTTCCCCGTCCGGTTCTGCAGCCTGACCGCCCGCGACTTCCGTCACTTGCGAATCGACTTCGGCGAAACGTTCCCGCCAACGCGTCACCGGATGATCCAGGTAACCGGCCGCAATTCCTCTCGCCGCTTCCACGTCCTCACGATAAAGCGCGGCATAGGCCGAAAGATAGTCATACTGCAACCGGGTGTCGATCGAAGCGACTGCGATCCCGTCATGCCAATCGAGTCCTTCCTCAATACGGTCCTGCAGGAAGAAGTACGCTGCAACGGAGAGACGGTCCTCATCGCTCAGCTTCGGTCGATAGGAAAGCACTTCGAGAAATTCATTGTATTGTCCGCGAAAGCGGTCGTTCAGGACGGCGCGCTCCCGGCCGAGCTGGTGAGCACGTGCGTTCACGAGCGGAAAGTATTCGAGGTGCTGATACCAGTGCCGCTCGACCGGATCGAGACTCACGAGACTGCACTCGATTGCTTTGCCGCAGCGGGAAAGAAAGTCATCCCGGTGTTTCAGGTATTCTTTCACCACACCGACATCGTTGTGATGCAGCCCGTAGCTCCACAGGGTAGGATCAAAACCGTGTCGCTCCGCAACGAGGCCCGTGACCTGACGGAAAAAATCAACATTCTCCCGGGCGCGCCACGCGATCCGGCTGAGGTCGATACGGTGCAGATTTGCGGTTCGGAGAAACCGCAGCACCTCTTCCTCTTCTCCAAACTGGGAGAGGTAGGGCCAGGACTGCTCATCGAACTGTGTCGGCTTGTCGACCACTCGAAAGTTCTGCTCCCCACCGGATGCGATGACCTTTTCATCCATCGCCACCTGCACCGGATAGATCCGGAACGGTTCCTTTCCGGAGGGTTTCGGAAAATAGAACTCCACCTCGACCTTCGTCGTTGAAAAAGCCCCCAACGGAAGCGGGTAGGACTTCAGGTAATCGCTTTTGCCCACCGGAACCGCTCCCTCCGGAATCTGCACGAGCAGCTCCAGGGTCCGTGGCGTCGAAGTCGGATTCGTCGCGACAACCTGGCTGCCGTAAACCACACCGGTGAGAAATTCATCGGTCACAAATTTGTCGATCTGGACACCGTTCTCCACAAGGTAGCGATCATTCGCACGGAAGAAATTCTGGCTCACGAGAATCGGAGTATTTTCCTTCGCCCGCTCTGCTTCCTCGATCTCTTCGTGAAAAATCACAACCGGGGAGTTCGCGGTGTAGGACAAGCTCGTATCATCGACATCGATTTCCGGATCCTCCGCCTCGAAGGGCAGATCCAGCACGGCAAGCGCCAACATCATTTCGGCAAAACTGCGGGTCGCCTCCGGAAATTCACGGGAGTAAAATCCGCCCTGACCGTCCCACTCCGCGAAGTCGACCCAGAACGCGTTCGTCGTGATGAGCGTGTCAACCTGCTGCTCGATGGGGAGGTGGTAATAATTGTTTTCAGCCCATTCTTTTGTGGACTCGAGCTTCCGGTAGAGAACCTGCTCCTTCGCTTTCTCGCGGAGATTCGCAATGGCGGCACGCCCGAGCATGCGCTGCCCGGCTCCGCGCGACCGCAAGGCTCCGCCACCGGATGGAGCAGGTGCCGCAAACGGGTCCGCTGAAACAACTTCCTCCGCCATCACCGGGGCCGCAGCGGGTGAAGGCAACGCTCCGCCTCCACCAAACGAATCAGCAAAAGCCTTTGCCGCGGGCTCATTCAAGTCGAGCCCCAAACTTACCGCTCCGGAATCCGCCCGCAATCCGCGCAGAGCCTGGCGATACACTCTCGCGCTGCGATCGGGATCAGGCGGGATCAATTCCTGCAAACTCCGCACGTGCGTCATCGTGCGATCGGCTTCTTCACCACCGATACGGCGTCCCAGCAGAATGCGCTCGACGATATTCAATCTCCCGTATTCCCACGGAGCGAGAAACCTTTCCAGATTGTCTTCCAGCAAATAGTGATCGAAGAAGGTTTTGTCCTTTTTGTGTTTCAGATAGGGCTGAATCACGGCAGCAAAGAATTCCGGATCCTTTCTCGAGAGAAAGAAATTCAGTTCGTGACAGGCATATTTTGAGTAGAGCGTTTTCTTCTCATCGTCCCCGAGGAGCGGCCAGTTACCGATGAATTGAAACTCGAGAAAATCAGAATCGCTTTGAATCGCCGCGAGGGCGCGATAAACCTCCGAAATCGTAGCGTAAGTCTGCAACTCCGCCGAACGCAGGTCCGCGATCTGCAAAGCGTCCCCCTCTTCTAACAATGTCACATGCCTTCGCTGTGTGAACGTTTTCTCCGGATGGAGTGACTCCTCGAGGCGGATGTCACGAAATGCCGTTTCCCGTTCATCCAGCGCAAGAGTCCGACTGGCCACCATTTCTTCATCAACGACAATAGCGGTAACGAAATGCCTGTCTCCGAGCTCGGCTACGGGGACAGAAACCATGCCGTTTTCATCGACCTCAAGATTCGGCATCACGACTGCCTGTTTCGCGAGAAAACCGAAGGACGCGGATACCGCTCCGCCCCGGCTGTCAGCACCAGTGTTTTTGGGACGTTGCGGAGCAGACGATTTCTTCGCCCCCGTCATATCACGCGACTTGTCGTAGGCTTCGCCCGCTTCGGCATCGTCGGTGCCCGTATTCGTTTTGTTGAGCTCCCACGGATTGAGGAGAAGCCCCGGTCGCGGAAGCATGTTCCCAGGAAACTTTTTGGCGGAACGTCGTTCGAGAATATATCGATACTCTTCACCGATATCGCGACCGGAGAGGTAGGCCGACTGATTGCTGCCCCGATCAATGCGGTAGGCCGGAGGATAAACTGCAGATCCGAAAAAAGAATCATGATCCGGAAGAAACCGTGTTGCAACGAGATGAACCCGGGTGCCTTCTCTCGCATTCGCGACTTTGACCTGAACCGAATCATCGACGCCTTCGAGGGAGGAAATCAGGGGCGGACGGGCGTCCGAAAGTTCGAGGTGACGGCTGTCTGAAAGAGCGTAGCCGAAGTCTTCCGCATCACTCTCCGTTACCCGCAGGGTGAGTTTCCTTTCCTGCTCGTTGCGAAGGAGCAACTCGTAGTCACCCGGCTCAAGCCCATCGATGACGTATGCTCCGGGCGTGCCTTTCACTTTCGCAAACACATCCCGAACCGGAACCCCGCCCCGCATTTCCGTCAAGGCAAGGTCGGAGCGGGAAACTGCATCATTCCTGCGAATGGACGGAATTGTGACCGACTCTCCTGCTTTTGTGTGAAGAACAGAAGGACGCGAGATTTTGGCGCGATTCAAAGTCCACAACCGG
Source organism: Verrucomicrobiales bacterium (assembly GCA_022361255.1). Lineage (GTDB taxonomy): Bacteria > Verrucomicrobiota > Verrucomicrobiia > Verrucomicrobiales > DEV007 > Arctic95D-9. The sequence continues at coordinate 1,258 of JAKSBG010000182.1, read as the reverse complement.
CTCTGTACTCCGTCTGCGGAGGCTTGAACCGATGCCAGTCCGGAAAGATTTCCAAGTTCTACGCGCCCTTTTGCGTCAGTCTTCAACCGAATCTGAAGCGGCCTTTCGAATCCGGGATGCGAGAGAGTGAGCGATACGGGACGATCCGGGAGTGGCTCACCTGACTTCCCTAACATTTCCACCACATACTCATCACCGAACTGACTCAGAAAGAGATCAGCAACGGAATTGGTCTCCGCAACACCGTTTACATCGAAAACCACCGTTTCTGAAACTTCGATTTTCTCCCCCGCTTTCGAAAGGCTGTCCAGCTTTCCACTCAGGCTCACCGTGACCTGTCGGACCCGGTTCGGAACACGGAAACGGTGGACGGACTCTTTGGCATCGAAAATGGCAAAGTCACGATTCACGCTCTCTGACTGAACCCCGTCCATGTCCCGGGTGACGACGCGCAGGGTCACCTCGTCAAGCAGTTCCGCCGAAACCGGCTCGCCCCACAGAGTCATTTTCGGACGAATGACAATCCGGGATTCATTACCGGCAAGCAATGTTTCCTCCTCGAGCAGCGCTCCGAGAAAAAGACGATAGTTTTCCTCCGGCAGTCTGATGTGCGACAGGGTCGTAAAATCCCCGTCCTCGAGCACGACAGGAACGTTGCCCTGAGTGGAGAAAGGCAGGAGGACAAAACCGTTCTCACCGGCCTCGTAACGTTTCCCGCCAAAATGGATCGCTGCATTTTCGACCGGCTTGTTTTCGTCATTGAGCACGCGGACCAGCTCACCGGCTGCTGTACTCGTCGAGAGAGACTGCAGCTTGCCTTTCCTGACAAGTGCGCGCGAACTGATCCCGTTGCCGATAAACTCCACCACCCAGACGCCACGTTTCCCTTTCATTGATTCAAACGTGAACGTTTCGCGGTGCTGACGGATCGGCGGCAGGTCGTAGCGGACGGTCTCCTCTTCGTTCGCGACCAGTCCATCAAGGTTCAGGTCGGTGTTGATTTCGCGCTTCTGATCGAGATGATAATTCCGCGTGTTGATCTCATAGACCTTCACGATCAGCTCTCTCACGTTTTTCACGTCAACGGCGAGGGTGACCTCATCAGCCGGGGCAAACGACGTTGGATTGCCCGGGGCAAACGTAATCTCGACACGGTCTTTGAGCGACTGGAGTTGTGCCGGGGTGAGCATTGAAAACCACTGCTGCGCATCGCCGATTCCGTGGAGCAGTTTCGTTGTCGCAAACAATTCCTTCAGGT
>JAKSBG010000237.1 GCA_022361255.1 Verrucomicrobiales bacterium | reverse complement strand
TCGCCGGCAGGTTGGGTCCAGAAGGAACCGGCGGGCATCCACATTTCCGCCGCATCGGGATCGTCGTTGTGAATCTGACCGGAAATAACTACGCCCCGGTAGGTGACGTTGTGAATATGCGGAGGCGAGGAAAAGCCGTCGGCGAACTTTACGAGAAATCCCGTCTGTGGCTCCCCGGCGCGATCGCCCCAGAGCGTTCCCGCCTGCGGACTGGCATCGCCGCGGGCGGCATTCAGCGGCGTCCAGTTCACTTCGGAGGCAGTCACGATTTCGGTGGTGGGTGTGGAGGCGTCGTCCTCGCCCGCTGCGTCTGCAAAATGGGTTCGACTGAAAAGAGCCAAAGCCAGAATCAACAGTGGCAATCCGAGGGTGAGGAGGGAGCGGGAAACAGAGGTTCTCTTTTTCATATCCCTACGCTCTCTCCGATTCCCGATAAGAGAAATTGATTCTGGAAATGGAATCCATGAGAAAAGCGAATCAATGGATTCGGACGGGAACGGAAAAAAACGGAGCGGAGTTGTGTCCACTGGCTCCCTCCCGGAGAGCGGTTGAGAGCAACCCTGCCTTCTCCGAAAGTGGTGTCACCGGCTACCGATTCTGGAGATACGACGTGTAAATATCGACGGTAGCAGCAAGCAGTTTCCTGACTTCCGCCATATCCGCTGCCGAGTGTTTCATCTCGGTGGTGGAAACGGCGATGAGGCGGGCGATGACGGAATCGCTGAGCCGGGATTCTCCCGTACCGGACGACTTCGATGGCGCGCCGATCCGGATGGCCTGGAGAAACTGCTTCTCCATCATTTCCAGCATCTGCTTGCGAAGATCCGGAGCGAATGAATAGGCGAATTCCATGAGTTCATCCGATTCGGGGCTCGTGTGGATCATTTCACAGGGCTCCGCAACCCAGGTTTCGAGGACGACCTCGAGGCCCTCCCGCAGGTCCTGGCTCTGGCTCAGTTTGGCTTCGGTGTCGCGCCAGAATTCGTCCATCTTCCGGGCAATGACGCCCCGGAAGATGTCTTCTTTGTTGGGAAAAACCAGGTAGAGGGAGGGCCGAGACATCCCGGCCTTGTCGGCAATATCCCC
>JAKSBG010000081.1 GCA_022361255.1 Verrucomicrobiales bacterium | reverse complement strand
GGTAACCGTCACCGGAAGCAACCTGCACGGAACCTACACGGACCAGTCTGATGATGGCATCTTTCCCGACTCGAACGGAAACAATGTTGCAGATGATGCTGGCGAGAGCGACGAAACAACAGCCATTATCGGCGACGAGGCTCGAATTGGATTATCAGAGCATGCTACGATAATCGGCCGGGAGATTACTTTGGATCTGTATATTGAGAATTTCGGAGCCAACACAATCGAAAACCTTACTCTCCGCAAGAATCTGGACGAGATTTTTGGCGCCGGAAATTATGTCGTAACCGGTGCACCGACACTGATTGACGACCCCGGATCAATTACTCTCAACAGCAACTTTGACGGAAGCTCGAACCCCGGAATTTTTATCTCCGCCTCCAGCGAACTGGCAAGTTATGACACCGCGCAAATTCGTTTTAACGTCGAAGTCACCAACACCACTGATCGCGGTTTAGGGTTTGGACGGTATCAAAGTCAGTCGATTATTACGGGGACCGCCCCAACCGGATCGCCAGCTGTGGACATTTCGAGTTCAGGCACCGATCCTGATTCGGATGGAGACAATCTTCCGTTCGAAGAAAGAGATAACTCCCCACTGCTCTTCGATATCTCCACATCTCAAATCGGCATTTCACTCAATGCAACAATCGAAGGGAGAGTTGTCACCTTCGACTACGCGGTTCAGAATCTTGGAGACGTCGAACTGCGCAATATCAGCATCCCCCACAATCTCGACTCCGTATTCGGAGCCGGGAATTACAACATCCTGCGGTCGCCTTTCTTTCCCGAAAACAGGCGAAACCTGCAATTAAACACAGCTTTTGACGGGAGTGCTGACACTGAGTTGATCGCCGGCGGCACTCTCAGCAAGGGAGTCACAGAGCGCTTTCGCGTCGTGGCTGAAGTTACTGCCCCAACAGACCAGGGTAGTGGATTGGGGATGTATCAATCCCGGATTTCGGCCACCGCATCAGGCGATTTTGGACCCGTATCGGATATTTCCGATGCCGGTGAAAACCCCGATGAAGATGGAAACGGACAATCAGGAGGGGCAGGTGAAGACGACATCACATCGTTCACACTGGAAGCGGAAATCAGTGGTCTGGTATGGAGTGACCTGAATGCTGACCAAATCCGCGACCCGGCCGAACCGGGCAGCCCCAACGTTCGCGTTTATCTGGATCTTAATTCGAACGGCGAATTTGATAGCGGCGAGCCCTTTGACCTCACCAACGCTACGGGCACGTATGCCATTACCGGACTACAACCGGGAAGCTACCTCTTACAAATTGATACGACACTGCTTTCCTCCGTCCAGACATCGACAACAAGGAACGTGCCGCAAAACTTCATCCTTTCGGGGGGGGAAATTGCCTCGGCTGCGGATATTGGCATCAAAGAACCGGAGCCTCTTCGTTTGACTGTCACAACTACCGAGGATGTCGATTTTGAATTCGATGGCGAAACCAGTCTTCGCGAGGCTGTTGATTTCGCGAATTCAGATCCCGATTCCAGCGAAATCACCTTTGCTCCGGAGCTGGACGGTGAATCGATACTGCTTTCTCTCGCAGGGACTGACACCACAGGACAATCAGCCCTTCTGATTTCTTCAGACGTCTGCATCACCGCGCCAGATGTGAGAATCACCATCACCCGTAACCCCGATGAGCAGCCCGGTGACCTTCGTCTTTTCGAAGTGGATGGAAATGGCCTACTCACGTTGAAATGGCTCACCCTTAGAGGAGGCCTTTCAGCGACCCGCGGAGGCTCAATTCTCAACACCTCGGGAACGGTAACCGTCGCAAACTGCCTTCTCGCAGACAACCGGGCGGCTGTCGCAGGCGGAGGGATATTCAATGAGTCCGGCACTGTCAGTCTTCTAAATACAACGATAAGCGGGAACCGTAGTGACGGAAACGGCGGAGCCATCTACAATGAGAGCGGAATGTTCGCCGCAGTAAATTCCACTTTTAGCGGCAATGAAGCGGTTCTCGGCGGGGCGATGTTTAATGATTCCGGAACCATCCGCTTCGGGAACACCCTCTTCCAGGCAGGGGCCAGCGGAGCGAATGTGGCTAACAACCACACTTTGATATCTCTCGGGAACAACCTAAGCGATGACAGCTCCGGGCCTTCGGATGCTCTCGATCAGCTTAACGTCACAGACCTGAACCTCGGCCCCCTTCAGGACAACGGGGGAACCACCTTCACCCACGCCCTTCTCGAAGGTAGCTCCGCAATTGACGCCGGAAACAATAACAACCTCACGGCTGACGTCCTCGATCTTGATGAGGATCTGGACACGGGAGAGTTGACTCCGGTAGACCAGAGGGGCGTCACAAGGGTGCAGTTCGGTAAATTCGGCTCTCCGGAAGTGACCGTCGATGTGGGTGCCTTTGAGTTTCTCGCTTCAATCGAATTCACCATGCAGGTGGATCCTCAATTTGATACCGCACAACCCTTCGAACTCGTCACCGCATTCGCCCCGGACCTCGCAGGCGGGGTGTTTAGCGGCCCCGGTGTGTCGGGCGGCATCTTTGACCCGGACGGATTGCTCCCCGGGGATTATGATATTGAGTATCTTTTTACCGATCCAGTCGGAGGAGAGTTTCGTGCCCTGGGAACCATACGAGTTGTGAGAGCGGTAGGCCGTCCGGATATCCGATATGGAAAAAGCTCAAATGCGGGGCGTCACAAAGGAAACAATGTATATTCCAGTCGCCAGAAATACTCCGCAAAAACGAAGAAGAGAAAGCACCGCTTCCATCTTTCACTGGAGAATGACGGGAACATTGCAGATCAAATCCTCATGAACCTCCGTGGAGTTTCGAAACGGAAGTTCAAGACACGAGTGGTAGACCGTAGCAAAGGAAACGTCACGGCGCGCATCCTCCGGGGCGGAAGCGAGGCCCAACTCGATTCCGGAAAAGTCCGTCGTTACATCGTCACCACCAAGTCGAAATCGCGTAAGAAGAAACGGAAGCTTCGCGCCAAAGTTTACGCCGTTTCTTCAGTCCGAAGCAGTAGAGACACCGCAAAAGTTCGAATCCAATTCAATAAGCGAAGAAACACCACAGGTTCGATCCGTCCCACCAGTCTGTTCAACCGGTAGACTTACCCTGCTCTCGCGAAATTCCAGGCACTGCAGCGACCAGAATCCGGTGCAGTGTCCTGGCCGCTCTCTTTCCGACTTCTATCACCTCCAGGTGATCCAGACAATTCTCAGATATTCCGGCGCCAAAATTTGTCAAACAGGAGAGAGCGAGCACACGCATCCCCAGCGCACGAGCCTGAATCGCTTCCGGAACCGTCGACATTCCTACGGCATCGGCCCCCAGTGTTCTAAGCATTCGAACTTCTGCCGGGGTTTCGTATTCCGGGCCGTTGACCCAGGCGTAGACGCCTTCATGCAGGCGCACCCCTGCCAATTCCGCTTCGTTATGAAGGATTTTTCGTAAACCGGCATCATAAACTTTCGTCTGATCAACAAACTGAGCTCCACCGGAAAGCGGAGAAAGCCTCGCCAGGTTGAGGTGATCACTCAACAACATCCAGCTTCCCTGAGAAAATTCCGGATTCACAATTCCGGCAGCATTGGTGAGGAGAACCGTGTTGGCACCGAGTTGGTGAAATAACCTCACGGTCGATGCCGCTTCACGGGCACTCCATCCCTCATAGGTGTGAACCCTTCCCTGCGCAATCGCGACAGGGACACCGGCCAGCTCACCGGCATGCAGCTTGCCGACATGTCCCTCGACCCCACTGGTGGGAAGCCTCTCAATATCGTCATAGTCCACACTCACCGTATTTTCCAACAGGTCAACGAATCCCCCCAGACCGGAGCCAAGAACCATTCCGATACGCGGAGTTTCTTTCCAATCGCTCAGGGCAGCGGGCAAAGTAAATTCGGAAAAACTCATCTGGTCAGCATGACCGATTTTCGACGGCCTCGCAAATTTCGTGATACAGAAGTTCGAGATCCGGCGTTTCCGCCCCAACCGATCCGGCACGACGAAGCGGTTCGCCCCAGATCGCCTCGACCTCGACTGCCTGCCCGTTTAGAAAATCGATCAGGCTTGAAGGTTTGTAAGGGCCCATTTGCAGAGTGTTTTCGATATTCTTTTCCGCGAATGCAGGATCAATGAAATAACCGAGCCGACTGGCCGTCAAAATGACTTCGGACATGAGACGTCGGGTTCGCGCTACCAGTTTCGGATCACTCAAAATCTGCCGCGTGTCAATCCCGCCGCCGGCAATCGAAAGCCCGTTAAAAGGAACATTCCAAATCAATTTCCTCCAGCGGGCCAGGCCCATGTCCGGTAGAGACGAAACAGGCAACCCGGAATTCGCAAACAGAGAAACCACATCATCGAGTACGCCCGTATTGGTAAACTCCCCCATCTCCACTAACCCGTGGGCAAGATGGTGTATTTCACCGGGAGCACCTCGATTGATGCAGACAAAACAAAGCCCGCCCAAAACAGCCTGATCGGGAAAGTATTCTTGAAGAAACTCTTCGTTCCCGAGACCGTTTTGAAGCGTGAGAAGTACGGTATCATCTTGAACAAGCGGCCGGATCAAATCAGGTAGCTCGGCATTCGCGGTGGTTTTCACGGCAATAATAACCAGATCGACCGGACCAATCTTTTCTGTGCTGCCGGAGACTTCCACCTCCTCGAGATAGATTTCACCATCCGGACTGAAAATACGCAGCCCGTTCCTTCGAACAGCTTCCAGGTCACGTCGCATCAGAAAAGTCACGGAATGATTCCGGGCAATATGAGCGCCGTAGTAGCACCCCACTGCACCGGCCCCAACCACCGCAATACGACGAAAACGCTGTCCTGATTCTTCCCTGCCCATTGCCGACTCGATACCGCTTGGAGAAGAACTGCGCAACTCCCTTGACGAATCCTAATGCGCTTCTTGAGTGCAGAATGTCCATTGCTTCTGAACTTCTCGCCGCAACTGATCGACTCATTTCCGATCTCGACGGCCTTACCTTCTCCGAACCGGTTGCCGTCACTTACAATCCATTGACCTATGCAAGAAGATCACACGAACAATACCTGAAACGTTTCGCCAACTCGAAGAAACGCGTTCTTATGATGGGAATGAACCCCGGCCCCTGGGGTATGGCCCAGACAGGAGTCCCCTTCGGAGAGATTCCAGCCGTTCGCGATTGGATGGGGATTTCGGCGCCCGTCGACCAACCTGACCCCGAACATCCAAAAAGACCCATCGAGGGATTCAACTGTGAAAAATCTGAAGTCTCCGGACGCCGCCTCTGGGGGCTCTTCTCCGAAGCCTACCCAAATCCCGAAGATTTCTTTCGGGATCACTACGTCGTGAACTACTGCCCGCTGGTCTGGATGGAGGAGTCCGGCAGAAACCGAACTCCGGACAAGCTTCCGAAGGCGGAAATGGAACCCGTATCAACCGCCTGCGATCGCTATGTGAAGCGACATCTCGAACTGCTCGATCCGGAATATGCAATCGGGGTGGGAGCCTATGCTGAAACCTGCCTGGCCCGCGTCTCGAAGGCGGCGGGCCTGAACCCGAAACCGGGAAGGATCCTTCATCCCAGCCCGGCAAGTCCGGCCGCAAATCGCGACTGGGCGGGCACTGCGACAAAACAGCTTAAAGAACTGGGCGTGTGGGAGAATTAGTTTCCAGCGCTCAGCCAAACGGTAACCGCGCTCGCAGAAGCGTGGTCACGCCCGCAGACTCCCGCCTTCTTACAGAGCCGCCTGCCGCAATTTTCCCGATACAACTATCTCTACTAGCATAATGACAGCTTGACTTCGTCCAATAATAGACTATACTCAGCGCACACAAATTTTCTTTACATGACTAAGCAGAAATACAGATTCTCGACCACACCGGATACAGTCCGGTGGCAGGGGCATCACGCTCCCGCATCGGCCGGATCATATCTGTATCTTCTACGCCCGCATATTCAGCATACGCAGGACAGCCATGAAGAACTTTTGACCGAAAACGGAAAGATGGAGAAATCCATCCCGACTGTTGATGCTTGTTATCAGATAGACGAAACACCTGTTTTATTTCTCGGTAGCAATAGTCAGGAAGGGAGGGCCAGTTTCACTCAGTGAATTCGTAATAGAATCAATTCAGTGAATCTTGTTCTCCCGCTCTCCGAAAGGAAGCGGGTTTTTTATTTCCCGGACACAAGAAGAAATAAACCATTTATCACCAATTACTTACAACTTGCCGACCTCCGGCTGAATCTAACCAGAAAACCAATTAAACCAAAGAAAACCCGCCGCCAGCGGCAACTGGCGGCGGGCGAATGAAAGCGAAGTACCGATGGATTCGATCACTTGCTCACGCAAAGAGAACCATAGTGAAAAATCCCGTCCGGTCAAGGAAAGCAGCTCCCACAGAACTGCTCACCGGACAAATGTGTAGTCATCTATACATACCCCTTCGCTCGATATGAAAAAATTTCATCAAGTACAGAACGAAGGCTTTACGGGAGATGTGCCTGCAAAACATCGAAACGACCGCCGGGAAATCCTGCGGCTATCTCCAGAGAGATATCGGTGTTCGTTCTTTATATAGTTTAAGAGCAACAAGAAAGAACCTCTTTCTGATTGTTTGAGGTAGTGGATTTCATCACGCTACCCAGACTTCGCATTTCCCGGTCGCCGGAATAGACGTAAATAAAATGCAGGCCTCGTCCCCTGCGGCAACCCACCGGAGCAAAATGCAAAGTCGACAATCTTTCTGACGGTCAAACCGATCGTTCAATACGGAGGGGTGTTTTCGAAGTTGCATTTTAGACAAATTTGTAAGTCGCAGCACCAGCAGTGCGGGATGGTCTCCAAAACCGTCACGGCCCGGGGCAGCACCGGGGCGGCTTGCCATCGAATGATAAAGGGGGCGCATGTTCCGGAGTGGCGACACTGATTTGCAATCAGCGTGTGGCAGGTGCAACGCCTGTCGTCTCCATTTGTTCATTCGAAATTTGAATTTGGAAAATCAGGGAACAGGGTCAGCAACTCTGTTCCCTGTCTTCTGAGTTCACATGAAACTTTTGGCGGCCTGGCGTCGTTAGATGATCCTGTCGAAAGGCAGGGAAAAGGGAAGTCTGCCCGGACTTTCCGCCTCGAACCACGGTTCGGGGACAGCCAGGCAAACCCAGTCCTGTAAGCTTCGCAGATTTACAATCTGCGGAGCTATGTCGGAAGATGGGAGACGCTCCCGCTGTGGATGGCAAATGCTCAAACAGCGGTCGGGTTTCGCACCCCGTAGAGTCTCCAGGCAAACATCGACGACCGAGGACGAAGGGCAGTCGACAGGTGCGAGGCAATTCTTGCCGCCGAGAGCCTGTCGGCAGTGGATCGGTAACGGAGGGGATTTTCTCCTTCCGAAGTCGGGAACACCGTTCGAGACCCGAGGCAACGGGCCGGACAAAAGGCGTGTGGGATTCGGTTGCTCAAAAAGCAATGGAACCACTGGACGTGCACGTCTTTCAGGGCAGATAGCAATTAGCCAAATTGGTAAGGCTATAGATTT
>JAKSBG010000311.1 GCA_022361255.1 Verrucomicrobiales bacterium | reverse complement strand
TTCCAAATCGGTTTCGGAAAGGAGGATTTGGCCTTTGCTGTAGAGGATCGGATCGGTTGAAGACTCCTCACAACCTTTTCCCTTGTCGGGCGTTTCGCGGCGTCCTGGGCTGGAATCATTTTCAGGCATCGTGTGAGAGGGGTTGAGTGTGTTTGTGTGGAGACCGTTTTCGTGTCTATGTATGGCGATACCAAAGTTTCGATAGTATCTTCAATGGAAAAATGCAATATTCTCTAGTTTAAAAATATATACATAATATCCCTATGGAACTTTTTCTAGAAACGTTTCCGGCCCGTGTCATCAATCTCGACCGCTCTCGTGACAGGTGGATTCGGTTCTGCCGGGGATTCAACGAAACCGTACCGGAGATCAGCTTCGAGAGGGTGAGTGGGGTGGACGGGCTCGAGTATTTGTCGGCTCCTACCCTCTGGACACGAACGCTCGAAAGGCTCCAGCGAATTTTCCGGGTGGAGCACACCTCAACGAAATCGAAAGAGCAGCAGCGTTGGAATCCGGCACTGCTCCAAAAACTCCAGACAGAAGGAATTGTCGGCAAAACGTATCTCCTCGATCCCGTCCGGACCGCCCTTTGCATGAGTCATCAGCGTGCTTTGCAACTCTTTCTGAACGAATGGAAAGAGACGCGATCCGATCCTGCCAGCACCTGGGGGATGATTTTTGAAGACGACGCGCGACCTGGGGAAGCTCTCGCATCGTGCCGGGATTCACGAATCGAAATCAACGTCCCCGAAGACAGCGAGCTGCTTTTCCTCCATGATCGAACGTGGAAACGCGGCGCATCACAAACAGATAAATCTCCGGAATGTGTGGAGTGGCGCATCGTCCGGGGAGGCATCGGTCTGGAGGCATATGCCTTCAACGTATTTGGAGCCAGAAAAATGCTGCAAGCCTTTCGTCCCGTAGTCGAAGAGTGCGACATCCAGCTGATGACTTTCATGGAAGGCTACGCCGATTTGGAGAAGCAACGACGAGTCCACAAGAAACTCAATGATGAGGGGGTGACGGATTTCCCAAAAATCACCGCCTACGCGCCGGTTTCTCCGCTTTTCCAAACCGACCATTGGCAGCCGTCCGTGAAATTCGATACGATGGTTGAGGCTGGGGTTTGAACCTGGTTTCGTCGAATGAATTCGATTCTACAATCTCCGCATCACCAGCCAGCAGAGGCAGGTATTTTTGTCGGAACCTTTTTTCCCGATCACGACATCCAGCCGATTATCCTCCGGCTTCACCGTGATCGTTTTTTCCAGAAACACGCCCGGCGCGGTGTCGGCGTCCTGAACGATCCATTCGCCTTCCACCCGGACATTTTGCCCCTTCTGCTCGTGCCCAGAATCGCCCACGCAAATGGTGACCTCGTATTCGACGCCCGGCTGTACTGCCACTTGCCAGACATCCTCGTCACGCGTGAAGAGAAAGCCGTCACGATAGCCCTCAGGATACACGGAACGCTCGCGGTGATTGCTGCTGATGTCGCGCTTCCAGCCGTAGCCTCTGGAGTCCTCCCACGCCTTTCCGGCATCCCATTCGAAACCGGCGAAGGCACTCCCGGAAAAATTGAAACGCCGCTCGGTGAGGATTTTCTCCCCGCTCCAGAGTCCGTCCGTTTCCGGAGTCAGCACCGGCGCGCGAACACCCCAGACGACCGGCTCGTTCGGCGTAAAAACCAGTGCATCATCCACGTCAGGAATCTCATCGCCATCGGTGTCATCCGACTGCTCCGGAAAGGGCTTCAGATTCAAATCCGCGACTTGAACGGATTTCCACCATCGGTCGCAAAACGCGCCGCGTGTGATCTCCGGCTCGCTTGGGAGCGGCAGGTCCGCAGCACCGGAGAAAACTTCATCAGTCAGCTGACGAACGTGACGCTGCCAGTCAACGGTCGCAATCTCTTTCGCCTGAAAGTCGACCTTTTCGTCCTCAATCGGGAGGCATCCGAGAGCGGAAAGGCGATTGATCGCGACAAAGCCATCCTCGCGGGGAGACAAATCCCGCCACGGCCAGATGAGAATCGGACGGCCCCAGTGTCCGCCGCAGAGAAGATGTCGCGTTTCTTCGAGAAGCTCGCGGTTCCAGGGAATGTCGCGCGGATCAACTTCGTTTTGCAAACTCACCGCCGCGAGCGATGCGCTGGCCTGGCCGATGTGGACACACTGGTCGTGGAGCCGGATCGCGGCACTCACCATGCTGCTGTAGCCGACATTTTTCTGCGCACCGAGCAATCCATCCATTTCCACCGGAATAAAACTCCGGGCCGGAAAGACACATCGATCACTGAGGAACCGCGTATGCCGCCCCGGCTTTTCAAAGTCGATCCAGGGACCGTCGTTTCCTTCGCTCTCGAGATAGGTTCTGCCCGTCCGGTGAAAATCGTAGTGAAACTGCCAGGCGAACAACCCGTCCGGATACATCACCTCCGAGAAGCGCGGTTTCGCCGCCGACTTGTCCTCCCCGTCACGGTTTCGGCCGTCCTGCTCCCGCATCATGTAGAGCGCCTTGAGGCGGAGTGATTCACGAATGTAGGGCTTCGGCGGGAGATTATCGGCCGTTCCAAATTCGCGACTGAGCTGAAAATTGCGAAAGCTGTTCGCTTTGTCCGGCGCTCGATCATGCACGAAATTCTGCAAATGATAGAGCACACCCAGCGCGTGATTTTTCGCATCCTGAAACACGATCTCCCGCTGCTCGCGCGTCATCTCGACGATGTTTTTCTCCGACGCTCCCGGCTCAGTTGCCTCGAGCGCATCAACCACCCGTTTCGGCAGGCGAACGAGGGGGTAGTCCTGCCCGTTCATGTAATTGAGGAGAATGCTCGTGGGCACTCCGTCTTTCTCCGTCCCGTCTACCACCCGGCGAACCGAATAAACCGACAACTGCCTCTCCGATTGCTTCCCCTCATCGGGCCAGTGCGAAATGGCACCCTGCCGCGCTTTGCGATCCCAGTCGAGTTTTCCGAACTCCTTCCGACTGAGATGCGTCGCCCGCGGATAGTTCCGATCATCAAAGTTCGGCGGCTCGGGAATGGGTGATTCGCCGCCGGATTCCTCAACGATCATTGCCCAGGTGATCGGATTCATTTCATTCTTCGGAAAGTCCGCCATATCCGTCGGCGCACTCGGCTCGCCGTATCGGGAATAGGGATCCGGACCACATTCATAAGCAGCCCCGGAAACCTGAATCGCCTCACCCCAGTCAGATGCATCGATGGTGATCTTCGCAGAAACCTGCAGATCCGCTTCTCCCCCATCCACCGGGGAAAATTTCATCCCCGTCAATCGCGGACGCTCTCCATCCGTATCCACGGTTGCTCCGGTCGGGTAGCGATTCCAGAACACCTCGACCCGGCCGGAATCCAGATACGGCTGAATGATTTTCCGGAACATCGCCTCCGCCTCCGCCGGACGAAAGGTTGAAGGTCCATGCCAGGGAAGCCCGGGCATTTTTGCTCCGTATTTTTCCTCATTCTGCCACTCGATTTGCAACATCAGTTCGTCAAACAAACCGCTGCGATGGAAGGATCGCTTCATCGGATGCCAGTCGACACCCCAGCCGATTTTGCCGACACCCTTGTTTTCATCGACACAGGCGAGGGCCTGTTCCGTGTATTGTCCGCCGAACCATTTTCCGTCATGGACGATGACAATCTTCGGGACGCCACATCGTACCGCCTGCACCGCAGCTGCCCAGCCGGACTCCGTCGCACCGACAATGAGAAGATCAGCTTCGCGTTCTTCAGCCGCCGACAGGAAACAGGAAAAAAACAGGGCGGCAAAAACGAGGGTCCATCTCATGGGCGTATTGTAGAAAACCGTTGCCCGAAGAAAAGACACGTTTTTCCGCCCGCAGGACGTGCCGAATCAGAATTGATAGGCAATCGAGGTACGGAACCCGGAGAATTCCCCTGCCGTCACAGGAAGTCCGTCCGTCCCTTCGCTCTCGGAATCGAGGTATATGTAGCCAAAGTTCAGGCTCAACCCCCGCGCAAGATCATGACGCAGACCAACCGTGTAGGCAGTTTCAAGAGGACCGTCATTGGTTTCTGCGAGAAGAAAGCCTGCGGAAAGAGTCGTCGCACCAACCTTCCAACTCGCGCCAAAGCTGCCCGAGTATCGGTCAAAACTGGCAAAGCGACCATACGGATCAAATTCATCCCAGGAACCACTCGCGATGAGATCGACGCTGCCGATGGAGACCAGATAGGCGGCAGTGATGCCGTTGCGATGGTATCGGTCCAGAAAATCACCGCCATTGTAGTGCATCGACCACGAATCCTTGCGGGTTCGCGACGGACTCCGGTAAAGAAACCCTGCATTGTAATTTCGACCATCGTCATCAATTGCCGCATCAATGAGAAAACTGGACAGACGCGTCCGATAGCGAAAAGCTCGCCGGTCTGAGGGAGCAAAAAACCCGTCATAGAAGAGGTTTGCCTCTCCGCTCAGGGTGTAGCGTGGCGAAATCGCAATGGCATTTCTATCATCAAAATTCCCGTAGGAGAACTTTCCGCGGTAGCTGTTTACAAACACGTCAAATCGTCCGCGTGTCGAAGCATCGCCGCCGAATCCATTGATGAGAAGACGCCCGTCAAATCCGTAGGACAGCGAATTAGCCATTTTCCGTACGGTCCGCAGATCAAAGACCCCTCCGTAAAAATGCCCCCATTCATCGACAGTATCCGGCACGAGGTCGCCAACGAGAAGATTATCAAAGAGGTATTGAGTCCCCGTAAACATGATTCCTTCAACGAGCACGGTGTGGTCTCCGACTTCAAAAGCGACCGGCTTTTGTAGAGTCGCTCTCGGGCCGGCCCTCCGATCCACGTCAGATACGAGACGGGTCTGCGCAGATAGTGATTCAAGAAGGAACAAATTCGCTGCCAACAGCAGGAGTGCCCATCCAACGCGTTTCATGAAAATGATGTTAGAAACGTTTTTCATGCTATGCGGCGGAGAAAGTTTCCGTTCACAAACCGACCAATGGCACGGCCCATTTTCATTCCCTCAACATTATCGTGCTGCCAGTGCACACCGCCGTAAATTCGGCTCATGCCGTTTTCATCAGCGACCGTGGTGAAGTCATGATAACGACGCTTCGCCCCCCGCAACTGCTTCGGCCAGTTCACGGTGTCGAGAGCCTCAACCTCGAAGGTCATGTGGTCTGTGCCGAACCAACGCTTCAGGACCTCTGCACCGGCCCCGGAAAAGGTCGAGTGCCCGGAGACATAAGCGGGAAACGGAGGAGTCGGAATGAGAGTCGTCCACTTCGGATCCAGCTTCACCCGCGGGTCAGGATTGCCGAATTTTTCCGCCGAGTAGCGGATCGCCGTTTCAGGACGGATGATATCGTAGAAATACTTTGAGTGCCAGGCAGACAGCCCGGCGTCTCCCATCGCACAACTCAGTTGTGCAAGAAGATGGGCCCGCTCCAGAAGGGAAAGGTCATTCCGGTCCTCAAACAAGCGAAGCGCGATATGCAAAAACGCTGCCGGTACGGTCCCACCGCGGGGCCCGTCCTCCCAGAAGAAGGCAATGACTTTTTGATCCTCTGTTCGAACAGTCGAGTTTGTCCCGCCGAGCGTGTAAACCTCTTCAAACTGGTCTGCGAATTCCCTGGAACGAACATCGAGGAAAGGGGCTGCGGAAAACTGCTTTTTCGAACGAATCGCGAAAGGAGTCATGTTACCCAGATTCGGGAACAATCCTCTTTCGTATGTCTGAAAACGCGGGCCGATATCCGTGCGGTAAAATGGTCCGGTATGCGACCAGCTGTCGACCGTGCGGCGAGGTTCGTAGGACGGATCAAAATAAAAGCCAACTTTCTCAGCGTGCCCTCCGTCAATAGCACGGTGGCGGGCAACAATGCGACCGACGTGATTTCCCCACTTCACTCCTGCGTCGACACCAACAGTGTTCCCCCCCATTTGACGGAGGTATCGCCTCAGATCCACCTGAAAAGGAGTTTGCAGAGCCTCGGCAGCAGCACGGGCCACGGCAGCAGCGTACGCCGCTCTCGCCGATATTCCCGTCGGCGCCCGCCCGATCTCAGGATAGGGCGATTCGTAAGAGCAATCGATTGCATTGACGGCCAGGAATCCCGCCAGATGACCGATTGCATAATGTCGAGCGGCAAGAGGAGGCCCGATAGCCTGATCCCGCACACTCTGAAACATTACATCCGTCCAGAAAGCATCGGGGGAAATTCTCCGGTCCGTATTCACCAGGTCAGTCAGATAAGAGCGCTTCGAACCGGCCGGAGCAGCACAACTGGAAACCAGCCCCGCTCCCAGCGCAGAGAGGGAAAGTCGACCAAATTCTCTTCGGGATAACCTCATTTTATTCAATTTTATATAAAATCAATAAAATCCATAATTTAAGAGCAGTCAAATATTTTAGAGTATGGAATTTTCGAACACAGCCTGGTAGTTGCCCTGAACCCGATTCCCTTATCATTCCGACTTCCGCGTTGCATTGTCTCCTCCAGAGCCTGAAACTCCCCCGTGAGCCTGCTCGACAAAATTTTCTCCCAAATTGAATCCGAAGCACCGGAGCCAAATCCGGACAGCCGGATCCGCCTCGTCGTGGGACTCGGCAATCCCGGTCCCGAGTATGACGGGACAAGACATAACGTTGGCTTTGATCTCGTCGACCGTCTCGCTGCAGAACGGGAACTGAAATGGAAGCGGGAGAGAAAATTCCGGTCGAAGATCGCTTCTGCCAATGCCTCGCTCGTTCTCGCAAAGCCGCTGACTTACATGAATCTCAGCGGGAACGCGGTTGCCCGACTGCAACGCTTTCACAAGCTTGACCCCGATCAGGTCCTCGTAGTCTACGACGACGTCGATCTGCCGATCGGACGCATCCGTTTTCGACCCGAAGGTAGTGCCGGAGGTCACAACGGAATCAAGTCTCTGATCGAATATCTGGGCACGAAAGAGTTCCCGAGACTCAAAATCGGCATCGGTTCAGCCGGCGGGCGCGAGGAGATGATCGGCCATGTTCTCGGAAAATTTTCTGCGGAAGAATGCGAGGAATTGGAAAAAGTCCTAGCGATTGCTCAGGATGGAGTAAATTGTGCGCTTTCCGCCGGTTTGGACCGGGCAATGAATCAGTTCAACGGGCGGAGCACAAATTCGGAGGGAGAGAGTGAGTCTCGAACCAACGATCATTAATCCAAAGTTCATGAAACGTAAGTACGAAGGAGTCTATGTCCTGAAAATGCAGGGACAGGAAGAAGGTATCGAGGACACGGTGGGTTCCATCACCAAAGAACTCGAATCCAGTGGAGCTACGCTCGAGCAGATTGATCGCATCGGTCGCAAGGAGTTTGCCCACACCAATCACGCCAAGCAGAGTCACGGTTACTACGTGCAGTTCCACTTCGAAGCCGAACCCGATCTTATCGACGGTGTCGAAACGCGCCTGAAGTTGAACGAGCAGATCATGCTCCAGCACTACCGGAAGCGCTGACTCCACCCGCAGTCCCTGCTGCGGCCCGTAAAACCTCCCCTTCCCGAGCGGACGAAATTTTTCGTTCGCTCGCAACTTGTACTCCCGAATCAAACTTTCGGGATTGCCTCCCCTACCCCTTTCCCGCCAGAAACCATCCCCTCCCTTTTCTTATTATTCTCCTATGAACGTTGACCGCGCGACCCTCGATTTTCTCAATCAATTTTCAGACGACGAGAAAAACGAAGGCCAAAGGCTGCATGACGAAGGTGCCGTCACTCAGATTTTCGGAAACCATCTCCTTATCCAGGGAAAAATCGAAGATGAAGACTGGTCCTGCCGCACCAAACTTCAGCTTCAGGGAAACGAGTGGATCGGTGAAGCCGACGAAAAGAGCGACTCCGGCCGCGCAGCTCTCTACGCGACAATGCTCGAAAAAGTCGCGCGGAAAGGCGATCTCCCCGAGGCCCCGAATGAAGTGGGAGAAAAATCTCTCACGGAGGTCATCGAGGAAAAACTTGGTCGCGCCCTCACCGGCGAAGAGGATGAGTTTCTCGGCAAACTCGAGCGTCGCTTTCGCCGCTTTGAACTGGAGCGCGAAATCTTCGACTCCGACCTCGTTCGCCTGAACCCACGCTGGCCCGTCGATTCCTTCGACCCGCTCGTGCTCTGGCCCACGCCTCCGAATGACATCATTGAGTTCTGGAATTACCTCGCCCACGCTTTTGAAAAAGCGAATTTCGATTTCCCGGAATTTCTCGAAGTGGTGACCGACCGCGACTGGACCCGCCAGCAGATGGAAGAATGGGAGCGCCGCCGCGAAGAAAGCGAGTGGCGCTACCGGGTTGAGGTTTTTGAGAAACGCCCCGCCGACGATGCGGTCGAGCAGGTCGAATTCCGACTTCGCATCAGTTCGCGGGAAGCCCGCCTGATGGTCAGCAGGGACGGCGCCGGGTCTTTCGACAAGGTGAGCGAAGACGACGACTACGACCACCTCGTGGAGCGGTATTCCAATGGCGGCCTCCGCATGGATGCCGCTTCGGAAATTCTCTGGAGCAAATTCATCAATGCGGCCACGCACGAAGACGCAACCGACGGCGGGCTCTCGCTTGATCGCATCGACAACTGCCGTTTTCTCAACCGCCTCTTTCATCAGCGCGAACTGGAAGGACGAATCGTCAACCTCGACGAGCATCCGTTCCGGATGAGTGACACGCCGCTTCACTGGGTTTGTCGCAAAGACACAATGGGAAGCGACGACTACGAGCTTCAACTCGTTACAGCCGACGGACAGGACGTTTCCCACACGATCCGCCTGCTCCCCGGGGACGAAGCCCTCTACCTCAGCGACGAATGGGTCTTCAGCGGGCCGGAACACTGGGTGAAAGAGGAAACCCTGATCGACCCGCGGGTCGTTGTCCCCAGTAGCGTCGTCGAGAGCGAACCCGGTGTCGCATTCCTCTACCGGGTCGGCGCGGATCTGCCCGACACTCTGCAGAAACGCATTCGCGAAGAGTCGCTCGAAATCACCTTCGACCTCAGCATTTCCTCCAGCGCAACCGGCGCCAGCAGCGAGCACATGCTGATGAAAATCCTCGCCGAAAACAGCTCCGGCAGTCGTGAAGAAATTCTCGGACGTGAAGGCTGGGAAGTAATCAAAACACCCGACGCGGATGCCGAAATCCTGCATCGTTACGACCGCAGCCTGCAACGCCGGGTCGGCGCATTGATCGCCCCGATGCAGCCCACCTACGACGGGAACCTCGGACTTTACCGCTCACGGGTTACAAAAAACTTCCCCGACAAGTACGCCGAGTGGCTGGAGTCGTTGCCGGAGGACATCAAAATCACCGCCGACAAAGATCTCGCCACCCTCGAAGCCGAACCCGTCGAAGCGCAGGTGTCATTCGAGGTGGTTGATGAAAACATCGACTGGTTCGACCTGAAGGTCGTCGTCAAGGTCGAGGGCATGGATCTTTCTCCCGAGGAAATTCGCGCGCTCGTCCAGGCCCGCGGCGAGTTCGTTCGCATGGAGCGCGGTGGCTGGCTTCGCCTGAAGATGAATCTCAGCGAGGAGCAGAAGGAAGCCGTCTCCCGCATCGGACTCGACCCCTTCGATCTCTCCGGAGAAGTCCACCGCATGCACGCCCTCCAGCTCGCCGAGCCTCTCGCGAAAGAGGTTTTCGACGCCAAGGCGTGGAAGAGAATCACCGAACGCGCCGAAAATCTCAAACTTCAGGTGCGCCCCGACGTGCCTCCGGGCCTCAACGTCAATCTCCGCCCCTACCAGGTCGAGGGCTTCCATTTCCTCGCCTACCTCGCGACCAACAATTTTGGAGGCATTCTCGCCGACGACATGGGTCTCGGGAAAACGATCCAGTCTCTCACCTGGCTTCTCTGGATGCGTGATCAGTTCGGCGACAATGCCCCTCCCAGCCTCGTCGTCTGTCCAAAGTCCGTACTCGACGTCTGGGGCGATGAGGTCAAAAAGGCCGCACCCGCGATCCGGGTTCAGGTTCTTCGCAACCGCGTCGAGCTCGATACATCGAGGCTTGGAAAAGATGTCGATCTGCTCGTCATCAACTACAGCCAGCTCCGCACCTGCGCAGACGATCTGAAAGAAACCAAGTGGCTCGGAATCATTCTCGACGAGGGACAGCAAATCAAAAACCCCGACTCCAAAGCCGCCAAATCCGCCCGCGCGCTCGAAGGGGAAAATCGACTCGTCCTCACCGGTACACCGATCGAGAACCGACTCCTCGACGTTTGGAGTCTCATGGGCTTCGCGATGCCGGGTATCCTCGGCGATCGCAAGTATTTCCGCGAGCACTTCGACCGTCGCAAAGACACCCAGTCCAAAACACGTCTCACAGCCCGCCTCCGCCCCTTCCTTCTCCGCCGAACCAAAGGCGAAGTTGCTCTCGATCTTCCCCCGAAAATCGAAGAGGACGTCTTCAGCGAAATGGAGGACGTGCAGGCCGAACTCTATCGCGAGGAACTCGAGCGCATTCAGAAAGTTCTCCTCGGAATCGAAAACGACGAAAGCCTGCGCAAAAACAGCTTTGTCATCCTTCAGGGGCTCATGCGACTGCGCCAAATCTGCTGTCACCCCGGCTTGCTCGATGCAAAATATCTCGGCGAGCAAAGTGCGAAACTCAACGCTCTGTTCTACCTGCTCGATCAGTTGCACGAAGAAGGGCACAAGGTTCTGGTGTTCAGTCAGTTCGTATCGATGCTCGACATCATTCGGGACGAACTCGAGGAGCGCGACCGCCCTTACAGCTACCTTACGGGACAGACCAAAAACCGGCACGAAGTTATCAGCGACTTCCAGGAAACCAAAGATCCCAAGACCTTTCTCCTCTCGCTCAAAGCCGGCGGTAGCGGCCTGAACCTTACCTCGGCGAGCTACGTCGTTCTCTACGATCCGTGGTGGAACCCCGCTGTGGAAAACCAGGCGATTGACCGATGCCACCGGATCGGACAGGAAAGCAAAGTCAATGCCTACCGCCTCCTCATGCGCGACAGTGTCGAAGAGAAGATTCGCCACCTGCAGCAACAGAAGAGCGAAATGATGACCAGCATCCTCGGAGAGGAAGGCTTCACCAGAAATCTCGAAATTGACGATCTCAAATTCCTCTTCGCCAGCGGCCACGCCGAAGAGACCGAGAAGGCAAAAAAATAGCACCCCAATGCGCTTTAACAGGGTCAAATTACTGACCCGACAGGGTATGGCCGCAGGTCCAACAGGGTTGAATCAAAACCCTCACGGCTGTCCGGCCAGATCGGTTCCGATCCTTCGGGAAGCGCACCACTTTTCCGCCTCCGCCACTTTTGCGGAAGCAGCGAGCTTCATCCACCGGGTCGCTTCGGTAAAGGACGGCTCGACTCCGTAGCCACACTCGAGGCACTTCGCCCAGGCGGTCATGGCGTTCCAATCCCCGAGCTCCGCGGCTTTTTTGAAAGCAGGTGCCGCTTCCGGATTGCCAGCATGTGCCCGAAACAGACCCAGCTGATACGAGGCAAACGGAATCCCGGCATCAATGGCAGGTTGTATGGTTTTTTCCGCGAGATCCCCTTCTCCTGCCTGGAATTGCAAGGAGGCCAGGAGCAAAGCACCTTGGGGGGACTGGAGGGCCGCAGTCTCGAGGAGCTTCCGGGCGGTGGCCTCGTCCGTTAACTCCGATCCTTCGATGAGAACGGCCCGGGCAACGCAAATTTGCGACGACGGGTCCCCGTATTCTGCCGCCCTCAGCAACTTCCGGTCTTTCTCCGGATCATTGGTCAGAAAGGCAATATCCGCGATGATTCCAAATGCATCCCGGTCAAATTCTTCGAGCTGCTCCTGCAAAAATGCCATTGCCGGACCGGCGGGGAGTCCTTCCTGTTCTGAAACCGACGGGATGAGATCCGGTCGCCCTGACTCGATCAGGTAGGCCTCCAGCTTTTGACCGACGGAGTCCCAACTGACAGAGACTTTCTCCGGAAGGGTGACCATCGGAAAGCCGGGTCGATCATGGATTTCAAACCGCCCCTGTTCTGCATTCCACCCGGAAAGGAAATAACCGGTCACGAGAGAAATCACGATTGCCCAGAATGCAGCCCAGACATTTCCTGCGGACCAGAATTTCCAGCGGGACTTTTTCGGGGTAAGCGGAGGATTCTCCCCATCACCCACCGCCTCATCCACGTCGACCGACTCTTCGACGGGCGTTTCCGGGCGGTCTTGGGGAGGTGGCTTGGGTTTTCCCTCATCGGTTCGCAATTCGATTTTCCCCTGGTAAAGCATTCCCTCGAGGGTCTTGCGAAACTCCTCCTCGTGAGAGCCAGGCGCCGGATCCGGAATTTCCGATTCAATGGCCACGCCGGGTTCCGTTTCCGCCTGCGCGACCGAAGCCGGCGCCTCTTCCGCTACTTCCACGACCGGTTCCGCCCTGGTATTTTCCATCCCCTCAACCAAACGGGAAAACTCGAGGAAAAGATCGTCTTCGATCGTTTCCGGATCATCGACCAGAGTGAGACGGGCCTCTCCCAGAAACCGGCCGATTTCTTTCGGCAGCCGCGCCTGCTTCCCGACCGTTTGCTTCCACCGGAATCGCTCTCCGGTGAGGAGAAAAAACAAGACTGGCAGAGCGACAGCATGCCTTCGCGATTCCGCGTTCGATTTTCCGGGGTCTTTCGAAAGGGCTCGCACAGAAGCAGGCAGATTTACTCCCGTGCGTAAGGTTTTCGCCGTTTGGTGAAGGCGCAGCTTCACCGGGAGCTCGTCCCAGATCTCGGCCCCTTTTCGCTCGACGAGGCCGGCCGACCCTTTCAGAGACCGGGTTCCGGTGCGGAAGAGAATGTTCTCGGGAGGCAGCCACCAAACCGCGCAGGATCCGACTTTTCCCTCGAGTGCAGTGAGCACACCTCCAAGTCTGACCCCGATCCGGGCGACAACCTCCGGTTTCAGTTTACCGACCTCACGGATCAATGAGCCAAGGTCGACGCCACTGAGCCGTTCTTCCCCGATCAGAGTGACTTGCTCGCGATCCTCGATATAGTTGACATGGAGCTGGTGGAGCATCGCTTTTCCAACCCGCCGTGTCGCAAGATGATGCTGGTTCAACCATCCCTCGCGCGGAATATATTCCGGCCCCGGCATCAACTGAACGATGCTTTCCGAGCCGCGAATTGAACTCTCGAGTCCGTAGCGCTCCTCATCCCGTGCATATCCTTCCGGCAAAACGTATTCAGGATCTCCGGAATACGAGTTGGCAAGCTCGGTCCGCAGCCATTCCCGAACGGTAAGCTCCGGAAGCGCCGTCTCGTCACGGACTGCGACGGACTTGCCCGAGAGGCGCTTCATTTCCTTCACAAAAGTGTCATATGCCCCCGGCCTGCCGTCGCTGAGAGCATCCAGCACGGCGGATTGAACCCGCGACTCCAGGTCATCGAAGTTTCTCGGAAGAGATGAGTCGTGAAAGGTTCTCACGGGAACACCTGCGATGAGTGAGCAGAAAATCTGAGCAAGGTGCCATTC
Organism: Verrucomicrobiales bacterium; assembly: GCA_022361255.1. GTDB lineage: Bacteria > Verrucomicrobiota > Verrucomicrobiia > Verrucomicrobiales > DEV007 > Arctic95D-9. The sequence goes on along the minus strand of JAKSBG010000311.1, from coordinate 7,021 downwards.
CCGGGCATGCTCGCGGACCTGCGCCCCGGGCTTCGTCCATCCAAAAAATTCCGAGAAAACCGGACGCACTTCGTTCCGTGAATCCAGGATGATCTGAAAGTTCAAGGTCGTGAACCGCTGGAATGACGGAAGTTCATCGGGGACAGATTTCAGCAATTTGATGATTTGCATCATCCATTCACCGGCCACAGCAACCGGCACCCCACCGGTCCGACCGAGGTAGTCCGGCATCGGCTCCCCGTCGAGCATTTCGTCGGAATAGAAAAGCTCCTCCCCGTCGCGTCCCCATGACACAAGCCGGGTCAATGTCTTGCTTCGCAATTCGGACAGGGCTGCGAGCTCCTCCTGAAATGCTTCCAGCTTGTCTTTCCGCACTGCAGCTTCTTCGAAAATGTGAAGCCGGGCGAGCCCCCACCTTTCGTAATCGATCACGAGCAGGTTTCGCTCATCGATACCCTGCGAGGGCAGCACAACCGGATTGCCACTGCCGTCCCTGACGAATCGGAACTGGGCAAATTCGGCATTAGGATGAGAACTCATAACAGGGTCTTCCGGGCGAATACAACAATCGGTTGAGGACTGGTCCGAAAAGGTAGACAGTTACAGAGGTTTCGTCACTCCGAAACAACAAGAATCATGGCGACTTCATCGCGAACCAGTTCACTGACCCGAACCACCGGCGAGACGGACATCCGTCTCGACCTGAATGTGGACGGCACCGGCTCATCCTCGATCAATACGGGCATCCCGTTTTTCGATCACATGCTGATTCTTTTTGCCAAACACGGCCGTTTTGATCTCGAAGTGAAGGCGATTGGCGACATTGAAATTGATTATCACCACACCGTCGAAGACACCGGCATCGTTCTCGGTCAGGCATTCAAAGAGGCTCTCGGGGAAAAAAGAGGCCTCTTCCGCTACGGGTCGGGACATTTCCCGATGGACGAAACTCTCGTCCGGGTCGCGCTTGATATGAGCGGGCGCCCCTTCCTCGATTACCGCGGGCCGGAAAATGTGCCGCACATCGGCGAGAAGTTTAATTTCACACTCGTGGAGGAGTTTCTCCGCGCATTTGCCTTCAATGCCCTCGCGAATCTCCATGTCGAGATTCTCTACGGTAGGGACCCACACCACATGGCAGAGGCTCTCTTCAAAGGACTGAGCCGCTCGCTCGACGATGCAACCCGTATCGACGAACGAATCGCCGATATTGTGCCGAGCACAAAAGACGTGCTGTAATTTTGTCGAATCCACGCTACTGATCCCAATGGCAGATCGCATCGGCGTCATCGACTACGGAGGTGGCAACCTCCAGAACGTTCTCAACGTCCTGAAATTTCTGGGACGGGAGGGATCTCTTGTGTCAGCTCCCGGCGATCTCGACTCGGTCGATCGACTTCTTTTTCCCGGCGTCGGTTCTTTTGGAGACTGCGTCGAAGAACTCGATCGCAAAAAGCTGCGGGATCCCATTCTTGAGTGGCTCGGCCAGGATCGTCCGTTTTTCGGGATCTGCCTCGGTTACCAGGTATTGTTCGAAAGCTCTGTCGAATCCCCGGGATTGAAGGGACTTGGTTTCTTCAAAGGAGAAGTGGTAAAGTTCAGCAACGACCTTGGCCTGAAGGTCCCTCATATGGGTTGGAACGAAGTGCTTCCCAAAGATCGCAATTTTCCCCTGTGGAAAGATACCCCCGATCCGCTGCACCTTTACTTTGTGCACTCCTTCCACCCGAAGCCGGCGGATGAAAGCTTGATCAATTCGACGACAGTTTATGGAGATCCCTTTGCCTCCAGTGTCGGCCAGGGAAACATCTTCGCCTGTCAGTTCCACCCCGAGCGAAGCCAGGATGCCGGGCTGACGCTGGTGCGGAATTTTTTGGAGGGGTGAGAAAAATCACCCCGCCACCCGCATCGGCATGATGACGTAGAGGAACGGCTCGTCGATCTTGATGACTCCGGGGCTGCTTTCGTCGATGAGATCAATGAAGACCTCGTCCTGATCCAGGTTCCGGAGCGGAGCCATCACAAATTCCGGGTTGAATGCCACCACGATCCGGGGGCCATCGTAACGGACATCGATGACTTCCTCTGCTTCCCCCACCTCGGGAGAGTTGGCGGATATGGTTAGCTGATTGTCTTCGAAGGCAAACTTGATGGAGTTTGTCTTCTCGTTGGCAAGAAGGCTGACACGCTTCACTGCGTTGTGGAAAAGTTCCCGCTCCACGGTGACGCGGTGATTTGCCGCTCCGGGAATCACCTGACGGAAGTTCGGGTAGTTGCCCTCGATCAGTTTCGTGATGAGGTGACTTTCATTCAGCTCGAAACTTGCCTGACTGTCGGTAAGGGAAACCTTCATTTCACCTTCATCTTCGAGCAGGCGCTGCAGCTCGTTGACGGCTTTCGTGGGTATGATAGCCGCCGTTTCGTTACCGGCAGGGAATTCCAGATCCTGCTCAACCATGGCAAGACGACGTCCGTCTGTGGCAACAAGAGTGAGCAAACCTTCCCCAATGAGACAATTCACGCCGTTGAGAACGTAGCGGGTCTCGTCGGTGGAAATAGCGTAGGAAGTCTTCCGAAGGGCTTCTTTGAGGAGTTTCTGATCGATCGTAAACTCCTTGGCTTCACCAAATTCTCCGATGGTCGGAAACTCTGAACCGGGGAGTCCGAGAATTTTGAAGAAACTGGGACCGGCTTTTACGGAGGCCGCGTTATCCGCGTTCACCTCGAAGTTGATTTCACTCACCGGCAGCTCGCGGACGATGCTGGCGAGCCTTCGTGCCGGCATTGTCGTTGTCCCCGTTTCCGATACATTCGCCGCAATTCGCTTCGTGATTGTAACGTCGAGGTCGGTGGTCGACAGCTGCAATCCAAGCTCGTCAGCCTCGATCAGAACGTTGGAAAGAATCGGGAGCGTCGTCCTCGTACTGACAACGTGCTGGACCTGGTTGAGAGCCTCCTGAAATACGTCTTTTTCGATCTGAAACTTCATGCTTTTTTCCGGTTGGGAGTGTCAACGAGAATGCTCCCTGTGTCTAGCGCGCATTTTCCCGGAAGCACCGGTGCGCGGCTGGAAATGCCAGCGAATGGCGAACCTCTCCACCGCGCCCGGGAAGACCGGCGTCCCGTCATCCCCGATTGGGGAAATCAGCCGGAAACTTCTTTGGCTGACTCGATTTCACCCGTCCGCCTCGAACCAGACGACGTTTGATCAATTCAACGGTGCTCTTCAGAGATGCAGACTGCTCGCATTTCGCGCGCATCTTCTTCACGGCATAGATCACCGTTCCGTGATCTTTCCCGAATGATGCCGCTACATCGACGAGAGAATGGTCGGTCATCGTTCGGCAAAGAAACATGGCAACCTGCCTGGCTTCGGCTACCCGCGCAGTCCGCTTCTTCCCGATCAACACCTTTAATTCAATATCATAATGCTCACACACGGCCTCTTTGATTTCGTCAATCCCAACAGAGGCAGCCTCGGAGTCTCCGCAAATGTCTGAAAGAATTTCAGGGACGTCCGACGTTTCAACCGTGTTCTCATTCATCGTGTTCACCATCGCAACACGAATCAATGCACCTTCCAGAACGCGGACATTCCCGCGGACGCGCTCGACGATTGCATTAATGAGATCGTCGCTCACTTCCATATTCCAGTCGTCCCGTTTGCGCCGGAGAATCGCAGCCCGGGTTTCAAATTCGGGCCGGTGAAGTTCTGCCGTCAGTCCCCACTGAAAGCGGGAGGAGAGCCTGTCTTCCAATTCACTGATTTCGGAAGCCGGGCAGTCACTGGCCAGAACAATCTGGCACTGGCGATCGGAGAGACTGTTGAAGGTGTGGAAGAACTCCTTCTGGAATCCGTCTTTTCTACCGAGGAATTGAATGTCATCGATCAGTAGAAGATCCGCTTCCCGGTATTTCTTCCGGAAAGCAACCAGGGCGTTTTTGTGGATGGCGTTGATGTAGTCATTCGCGAATTCCTCCGCCGTCACAAAAATGATTTTCGACTTCGGGCGCAATCGCAACGACTCCCAGCCGATCGCATGAAGAAGGTGGGTTTTCCCCAGACCGCAGGCAGAATGAAAAAAGAGCGGCTGGTAGGTTTTGCCCGGTTGCTCCGATACAGCGCGGGCAGCTGCGGCGGCAAGATCGCTGTTCTCTCCGACAACGAAGTTCTCAAAGTTGTATTTCTCAACGAGGCCGGATTTGAGACCACGCTCACGAAGTTTCGATTTGCTTACTTTCTCAATGAGAACCTTGGGCTTCACCTCCACCGGTTTATCCGGTTCTTCATCCTGAACAACCTCTTGCCCATCATCTGCTTCCACGCTTTCGCAACGAATTCCGGTCAGTGGCTCCAGATAATTCTGAAAAATTGATACTAAGGATTCCTTAAAGTTTTCTTCCACCCAAATGGAATACATCGAACCGGGCGTTTGCAGGACAGCAGTTCCTTCGCTGACCTCGAGCAATCGGGCATTTGCGAACCAGAGATCGTAGTTGGAATTGCCCAGAGCTTGGCGGATTTCAATGGAAGCTTCGCTCCAGATTTGGGTCAGGTTGGGTTGAGAAAGAGGTTTGTCTGTCGGTAACGGGTAGGGAGAGTGCATACTCAAGTCTGTTTGTGTCGGAATGGGTGAACGGGATGAAACCACAACGCACGCAAAAAGCACACATCATGGTATAACAAACTGATTTTCAATCAGTTACAAAATACGCAGGACCACACTTCTCCCCGAAATGGTTTTGGCGAGCGGTGTGGCGATCGACACTCAGGGGGCAGGAAAACACAGAAACTGGTTGTGCCTCCAGTTCGCTGTTTCTCGATATTTTCCTGACCACGTTGTGCGAAACGCGCGGGAAAGAGAGTGGCATTTTCTCTGAGATGAAACAACTCCGAATTGACGGTTTGTTCACATTTTTTTCAAGAATCACACACCTCATTTAGAGGATATCAACACGGTCAATATTTTCATAAAAACCATACAGGTAATTCGAAAATACTTATAACTAAGACAACCAAAATTTTGCCGAAATTGTTACAAAACGCCGAAACTGGAGGTGTCTATCCGGATGGAAGTTAGCTCTTTCCCCGGTTCGGAACACCGAAACCGAATGCCATCGTGATGAGAGTTGTCACCGGCCACATCCAGGGATAAGCCAGAGTCGGCACAAGTGACTTCACAACCTCGCCATCTGCTCCGGTTGCGGACTTCAAATCATAGGTCGGCAACTGTGCCAAAAATTCTGCAAGGCCGTTGCTCATGAACAGGACCCAGACATCCGTCCGGACGAACATGACGAGAATCACGGAAACGAAAGCACCGATCACCAGCCCGGAGACACTTCCCCGCCCCCGCCCCAGCAGGGCAACCAGAAACATTCCGAGAAGCGGACCGACCGTGTAAGAAGTCATTCCGAAGGCGAGAGGCAGGATATTCACATCAGTCTGCTCCTTCACGTAATTCAGGACGAAGGTGAACCCCGTGAGGAAAAATCCCCAGACGAGGACGAGAATCCGGGACAGCTTCACGAGTCGGGCGTGTTCCTCTTCAGTCTGTTCCTGATCCGTCCGGCGCATCATCGAGAGCGTCGTTTGACTCAGTGCGGCGAGGATGGAGTCGAGACTGGAAATCGCAGCGGCAAAGATTCCCGCGAGGATCAACCCCCTCAGGGCTACAGGCAGCTCGGTCACAATCCAAACCGGGAAGACGTTGTCCGAATTTTTCGGTTGGCCGCCCTCCCATCCGACAGCCTCCATGATCATTGGATCTGTGGGTGGATTCTCGTGGTAAAACACAAAGAGAGCGGCGCCCACAAACAGCATCAGCACAGTAACCAACTGCCCCACCGAACTCCAGATAATCGCCTTCTTCGCATCCGAATCACTCCGGCAACAGAACATCCGCTGGGCGTTGAGCTGGTCGACCCCGAATGCATTCAGATTAAGAAACGGTGTCGCAAATATAGCGACCCAGAACGTGAACTGCAGATCCGGGTCAGTCGCGAAATTGAAAACGTTCAGCTTGTTCACCGTCGTCCCGTCAAACTGCTCAGCCGAACCCGCTACTGAAAACAGCGTGCCCCATCCGCCGTCGAAGCTGGAAACCATCCAGAAAAGTGCCGTCAATCCTCCCACCACAAACAGACCGAACTGCATCACGTCGGTCCAGATCACCGTTCGCATCCCCCCCATCAAGGTCCAGCCGATCGCAAAAAGACCGATAATGACGATGCACCACTCAAACGGCAGCGGCGTCACGATTTTGAGAGGCAGCGCAGCGACGAGCACCCGGACGCTCTGGGCGAGAATGCTTCCCACGGTGAACAGAATGGTCGCGAGCTTTTTCACCCCGTGCCCGAGCCGGTTTCCCATGAAATCGTAGGGGCTGTAGATGTCTTTTTCGTAAAAGACTTTCACGAAATACATCCCGACGATGATCCGGGCAATAATCGATCCCAGCGCCCACTGGAGATACGTAAAGTCCCCCTGCAAAGCCATCACCATCCCGGGAACGCCAATGAAGGTGACACCCGAGATTTCTGTCGCGATAATCGAACCGGTAACTGCCGGCCACGGGAGGGAACGCCCACCCAGAAAGAAGTCTTTGATGCTGGCCTGCTTGCCCCGCATCAGGTGGCCGACGAATGTGGTCAGAATCAGGTAACCAAAAACAACCGCCCAGTCGACCGGGGTGAAAAATTCATGTAATCCGCTCATAGATACGATCACGCAATGCGTCCGCTACCATGAGACGACAAGCCGCTTCAAGAAAGGAAATTCTCAGGCTTTCTGAACTACAATGCCACCGGGATAGTCGGAGTTTCCAATCCTTGGCAAGGACACCAACGAACCTGAACACACATCTTCGGAATCACCCCTCCTTCGCTTTCACCACCACCGTGACAGGCTGAGAAAAAGTGGCGAACTGATTGGTTTTTTCGGCAGCGGCGCTCGCAGCCGCCGAAGCCTCTTTTCTCGCTGCGTCGGTGGCAGCTTTCAGCTTCGCGAGTCCGGCCTCGA
>JAKSBG010000154.1 GCA_022361255.1 Verrucomicrobiales bacterium | reverse complement strand
GTCGAAGATCCCGAATGGATCGAGCGCTTCACTCGCGAAGCAAAGGCACTGGCCCGGCTCAATCATCCGCACATCGTGCAGGTCCATTCTTTCGGGACCGATCCGCAGCCGCACCTCGTCATGGAGTTCGTCGACGGAGTCAATCTCCGGCAGACCATGGAAACGGGCGGGCTTTCCGCACGCGAGGCATTGGTCATCGTTCCCAAGCTTTGTGACGCGCTCCATTACGCTCACGAGCATGGAGTCCTCCATCGCGACATCAAGCCGGAGAACATTCTCGTCGACGTCGATGGCCGCGTGAAGCTCGTCGACTTCGGCCTCGCCAAATTACATGACGAAGACTCGCTCCCCTTCACCCTCACTCAGAGCGGAGCCAAGCTCGGGACCATTGCCTACATGGCACCCGAGCAGGTCGAAAAGCCCTCCGAAGTCGATCACCGCGCCGACATCTACAGCCTCGGCGTCGTCTTTTACGAAATGCTCACTGGCGAGCTTCCACTCGGACGTTTCCCCACCCCGAGCGAAGCCAACGGCACCGATAAAAGACTCGACGGCGTCGTCATGCGCACGCTGGAAAAGAAAAAAGAAAAGCGGTATCCCGATGCGGGGGCGATGGGATCGGAAGTCACCCAGGTCAGCCGCCTTGAACTCGCCCCAAGAGCCACGGAGCCGTCCCAATCGAATAACCGGGGAAAGCTGGCCCTCGGAATCGCGGCAGCCCTGCTTCTTCTGTTCGTGATTTTTCCTTCCTTGATGATTGCGGGTTACCTCGCGATTCAGAAAGACAAGGCACAGGAAATTGCCGAAGCGGAACGGGCGAAAATGGAGGAAGTGCGGAAAGAAGCGCTGAAGACGAGAGAGATCGAACTGGCCAAAAGAAGTCAGAAAAGACAGCAAGAGTGGGATGACAAAACGAAACGTATTGAGCGAGCCCGCCGCTGGACCGAGGCAGTCTCATCTACCACCAATGCAGAAGGAAAACAGGAGGCACTCCGCGAAATCCTGGAGGCGATTCGATCAGAAGATCCCGATGAGATTCTACAAGGGCTGTCCGTATTCCCCTATTTGGGAGAAGTGGAATTCGACAGAGAACCATTTCAAGACCCGATACGTCGTCAGCTGAAAAACGAGGATTGGGAAATTCGAGGAACCGCGATCACTTCGCTATTCACGACCGACTACACGGAAAGCGATCTTCAGAGTGTAATCGGAATGGTGGATTCCGTTCCTGCCAACTACCTCGAGCGGGTGGCCTGGCCGCTGGCAAAGGACAACGAGAAAGATTTCACTGCAAAGCACGGAAAAGAAATGCTGAAACTTCTGGAAAAAGGCTTAGCGGCAGACATCCCGAATGAGCTCAGGGAAACGACATTCGATAGTCGGGGCATCCTCGGCGTTCTCTGGGGCGCAAAGGTAACTCCGGAGATTGAATCACTGGTGATCGAGTGGTCCAAACTGGATGCTACTGAATCCGGAATGATCAACACAGGAAGCCGTGGCTACAATGCATTTTACCACGCCCTCAGTGTCCTCAGAAACAAGTCTTCTGATTCTGTAGAGCGACTTCTCTTTCTCGCGGAAAGTCCCGATACGGTAAACATTGGTGGAAGGTGTTTGTGGGGATTTAAAGGAACAGTTCCTGACAAGGCAGACCAACAGACAGTCGCGAGTGCGGTCATCAAGTTGCTGGGCCAGCGAAACGGACAGTATCAGTGGAAGGAAGGACTGGATCTTCTGAACGGGTTTGCAACACCCGTCCACCTCCCCGCCCTCGAAGAGCTCGCCGCCCGCGAAGCTCTACCCAAAAAGCGAAAGCAAAAGCTGGAGGCTCTCATTTCGAAACTTTCGCAGCAAGCCAACCAACGCTCGCGAAAACCTCTCGATCTCGCCTTTCGCCTGTTCGACGAAATCGCTCCGACTGATGATCCTGAGACAAAGGAAAAGGCGATTCAGCAAATGCTCGACGCTATGCAATCCGACGATCCTGAAGTTGTTCTCCATGCCGTATCAGCCTACGCACGGCTGAAGGGCATCGCGATGGATCGCTCCCCGTTCCGGAATCCTCTCCGCAACATCATCGGGAAGGAAACCCTGCCCTGGAAAACGCGGGAAATCGCTCTCAACAATTACTTCATTGAAGAGCACGATCCTTTCGAAGAAGATCCCCTCCTCGAATTCGTCGATGCCGTTCCGATAGAAAACATCGGCAGCTTTGCGAAAGCACTTTCCCGACACAGCGAGCGGGATTTCATCGCGAGGCACGGAGCTACCATGCTGCGGCTTTTGCAGCGGGGATTTGAAGCAGCGCGTGACCGGAAACCGGGGGCCGGACAAAACCTCATCACCGCACTCGACGGCGCGCGAGTCACACCGGAAATCGAGAAGTTGCTCATCGACTGGACCCGCCTCGATGCAACCGACGGTCAGCCGATAAAGAGCAACAGCCGGGGAGCCTTTGCCTTTCGCGTGGGGCTTTGCGGAATATCCAACAAGTCGCGCGCCGCTGTAGAGAGATTGATCGAACTCGCAGCCAATCCAGATATCAGCATCGGCTCGCGGAGCATTCATGGAATGCGCGGGACGGTCCCGAAGATTGCCGACCAAAAACTCGCCGCGAGTGGAACGCTCGAAGTGCTCCAACAACGGGACTACGAATACATGTGGGAGCAGGCCCTTGTCTTATTGCACAACTACGCAGCGGAAGAGCATCTCTCCGAACTTCGCGAGATCCTCAAACGACGCGACCTTTCGCAGGATCACCGTCTGCGGGTGCGAGCCATCATCGAAAAAATCGAGTCGTGAACCCCTCCCCCGAAACGCGCTGGAGCCTCGTTGCTCAGGCGAAAGGTGAAAGCCCGGCATCTCGCGCCGCGCTTTCGGAACTCTGCGAAATTTACTACGCACCGGTATTTGCTTTCATCTCCCGCTGGTCGAATTCGAACGACGCCCGCGATCTGACACACGATTTTTTTTCGCGTCTCCTCGCGAAGAACTCCATTGCCCGGGCCGATCCGGAACGCGGAAAGTTTCGCAATTTTCTTTTCAAATCAGCGAAGAATTTCCTCCTCGAAATGCGGTCGAAAGAAGGTCGGCAAAAACGGGGCGGAAATTCCGGACATCTTGCCGTCGATGAGTTGTCGCTCTCTGATGAAAAGGCGTCCTCTCCTGATGCAGAGTTTGACCGGGCCTGGGCCTGCACCGTCCTGGACCGCGCCCTGAAGTCTTTGCAAAGCGAGATGGAGGAAAAGGACAAAGCGGAAACGTTTCGCGCACTGCGACCTTTCCTGGCGGGTTCGGCTGGATATGGCGATCAGGTCACTGTCGCCGAAGACCTCGGCATCAGCGAGACTGCAGTGCGCGTCATCGTCCATCGCATGAGAAAACGAATGCGCGAACTCGTCGAAGCGGAGGTCGCGCAAACGCTCGAACCCGGTGACGACGTCGCCGCGGAATTGCGATATTTGCTCGGGGTGTTTTAGCCGCTGCGTCGACGTACGAATGTGGAAAAGCAGGAAGGTAAGAAGGTGTCTGTAAACGGACCGGACAGGGTATAGCCCGGCACTCAACCCTGTTTGCTACTCGACCCAACAGGGTTACTTCAGCCGGAAACCATCCAAAGCTGCGGCTACTTTCTTACCTTCCTACTTTTCCACCTTCCCACCAACTCGCATCGCGAGTTGACACCGCAAGAGACGCGATTACATTCCGCCGCTTTCGCGCCGCGCTTTCTCTGCCGCGACTCCTTATACAGGTTTTCCCCGTCACTCTCACGATGACGCGCGCTCTGCACGAGCGAAGCACACTTCACTTCTCAATTTCCTATAACAGAAAACCAAGGAATCATCGAACCAACCATGGCTACGAAGAAAACCGCAAAGAAGAAGGCATCTAAGAGTGCCAAGAAAATGGTCTACTTTTTCGGAGGCGAAAAAGCAGACGGCAACGGCACCCAGAAAGAACTCCTCGGAGGTAAAGGTGCAAACCTCGCCGAAATGGCACTGATCGGACTTCCTGTTCCGGCCGGTTTCACGATCACGACTGAGGTCTGCACACACTACTACGAGAACGGTCGCAAGTGGCCTGCCGATCTCCAGAAGCAAATCGAGCAGAACATCGCCAAAACCGAAAAGGTGATGGGCGCGAAGTTCGGCGATCTCGAAAACCCGCTTCTTCTTTCCGTTCGTTCCGGCGCTCGCGAATCAATGCCCGGAATGATGGACACGATTCTCAACCTCGGCATCAATGACGATGTGGTTGAGGCTCTCGCCAAAAAAGCGAACGACGAATCTTTCGCGTACGACAGCTACCGCCGCTTTCTCCAGATGTATGGCGAAGTTGTCATGGGCGTTCACCAGAAGGCGAACGAGCACCACGATCCTTTCGAAGCGATTCTCGACAAAGCGAAAGCAAAAGAGAAAGTCGACAACGACTCCGAGCTTTCTGTGGAAGCACTCAAGGACATCGTTGCCCAGTTCAAAAAGCTCATCAAGCAGCGCACCAAGCAGGAGTTCCCGCAGGCGCCGATGGACCAGCTCCGCGGAGCTGTTGACGCTGTCTTCTCCTCCTGGCAGAACGACCGCGCAAAAGTCTACCGCCAGAAGTACGGCATCCCTGCGGAGTGGGGAACCGCTGTAAACGTTCAGGCAATGGTCTTCGGTAACACCGGTAAGACTTCCGGAACCGGTGTTGCTTTCACTCGCGACCCCGCCACCGGCGAAAACGTTTTCTACGGCGAGTATCTCGTCGATGCACAGGGTGAGGACGTCGTTGCCGGTGTTCGTACTCCGAAGCCGGTCAAGCAGATGGCGAAGGACCTTCCCTCCAGCCACAAGCAGCTTCTCAAGATTCGCACCATCCTCGAGAAACACTTCAAGGACGTGCAGGACATCGAGTTCACGATTGAGAAAGGTAAGCTCTGGATGCTTCAGACCCGTAACGGAAAGCGCACCGGTTTCGCCGCTGTGAACATCGCCGTCGACATGGTCAACGAGAAGCTCATCAATGTGGAGACCGCTCTCCAGCGCATCCCCGCAGAAGATCTTTCCCACCTCCTCGCTCCTGTCTTCGACTCGGCTGCTGAGAAAAAGGCGACGCAAGTCGGAACCGGTCTTCCCGCCGGCCCCGGTGCGGCATGTGGACAGATTTACTTTACTGCAGAGGCTGCTGTTGCCGCTGCTGCCAAAGGTCAGAAAGTAATCCTCACCCGTCAGGAAACTTCCCCGGAAGATCTTCGCGGTATGATCGCTGCGGAAGGGATTCTCACGACTCGTGGTGGTGCTTCTTCACACGCCGCTCTTGTTGCCCGCCAGATGGGTAAGATCTGCGTTTGCGGAGCTCACGACATGGACGTGGACTACGGAAAGAAGACTCTCTCCGGAAACGGAGTCACTTTGAAAGAGGGAGACTTTCTTTCTCTCAACGGTTTCGAAGGAAAAATCTACGCCGGTGAAATCCCGACGGCTCCGAGCCAGGTCATCCAGGCTCTCCTCGAAGGCAAGGCAAGCGCGAAGCGTTCTGCGACCTACAAGAAATTCGACCAGCTCATGACCTGGGCCGACAAGTATCGCAAGCTCGGTGTCCGCACCAACTCCGATACTCCCGGTCAGGTGAAAAACGCCATCGAGTTCGGCGCCGAGGGTATCGGCCTGACTCGTACGGAGCACATGTTCTTCGAAGGCAACCGTATCGACGCGGTTCGTCAGATGATCCTCGCTGAGGACGACGCCGGACGCGCCAAGGCACTCAAGAAGCTTCTTCCCTACCAGAAGAAAGACTTCATCGGCATCTTCGAAGCTCTCGAAGGCCGCCCTGCCACGATCCGCCTTCTCGATCCGCCTTTGCACGAGTTCATCGGCACGATGACTCCGCAGCAGATCAAAGATCTCGCGAAGAAGCTCAAGGTCAGCTCTGCTTTCATCATGCGCCGGATCAGTGATCTCCACGAAGAGAACCCGATGCTAGGTCACCGCGGTTGCCGTCTTGGAATCGTCTATCCTGAAATCACGAAGATGCAGGCGACTGCGATCCTCGAGGCCGCTGTCGAAGTGGGCAAAAAGGCCAAGAAAGGCCAGGAGCCGAAGCCGGAAATCATGGTGCCTCTCGTTGCCTACGCCAAGGAGCTTGAACTCCAGAAGGCAGTCATCGACGAAGCTGCTGACGAGGTTCGCCTCAAGTACGGTCTCAAGAAGAGCGAGCTGAAGTATCAGGTCGGAACGATGATCGAGATTCCGCGTGCCGCTCTTACGGCAAACGAAGTTGCTGAGCACGCTCAGTTCTTCAGCTTCGGAACGAACGACCTCACCCAGACCGGTCTCGGCCTGTCCCGTGATGACTCCAGTTCTTTCCTTCCAGCCTACCAGGACGCAGAGGTGGTGAACAATAACCCGTTCGCTCAGCTCGACCAGACCGGTGTCGGTCAGCTCGTCGAGATTGGTGTTGAGAAGGGACGTTCCACCAAGAAGACCCTCAAGGTCGGTATCTGTGGAGAGCACGGCGGAGATCCTGATTCCGTCAAGTTCTGCCACCGCACCGGACTGAACTACGTCAGCTGCAGCCCCTTCCGCATCCCGATTGCGAAGCTCGCAGCAGCCCAGGCGGCTCTCGAAGACAAGAAGAAGAAGTAATCAGCTGATTCTTCTGCGTTTTCACTGAGTTTGAGAAAACGCATTTCGAAAAAGGCGGTCCGGGAACGGGCCGCCTTTTTTCGTCCCCACCACGAATCGCTTACATCAAACACTCAGGCGGTGGGGCGAACCGTCCCCGGTGAGCCGACGTCAGCACCGTTTGAGTTTCGATCCCCCCCCTACGCTATCCCGGACAAACAGTTTCGAGGTTTCTCTTCCCCGCTCAGCGGCTCACCGGGACGGTTCGCCCTGCCTGAAAACTCCAAACGCTTTTCTACCCGGGTAAAGGACCGACTACCCTTTTTGCAAAGGCAGCTACCTTGTGAGAGCATGCCTTCTCCCACCGTGAACTCCGACCGAATTCCCCGCCCTGCTTATCTCTGGATGCTGCTTCCTTATGCGGCATCGATTGTTGGCTGGATGCTGTGGAAAAACGGTTGGATCGCGGTGCTGATTTTTCACGGGGGAATGGCATCTGCGCTTTGCGTTCATCGCAAACATTGGAATCCGGAAAATCTCTGGCGCGGGGGCAGTACGAAACTCTTTCTCTTTGCCGTCGTCTCAATGGTGGCTTTCGGGTTCTATGTCGTATTCCGACTCGACGACCGCGGACCGGAGCTGGCGCATTTCTTCGGGAAGCGACGCCTCCACGGCCTCGGGGCAACGCTGCTCGCGATCTATTTCTGCATCGCCAATCCTGTTCTTGAGGAAGCTTTCTGGAGAGGCCTGTATGGTTCCGGACACCGTCGCCCCACTCTCTCCGATCTTGCCTACGGAAGCTTTCATTATTTCATCGTCTTCGATCCGCGAAACCCGACTGAGGGAGTCGTTTGCGTATTGGCATTGGTATTCATGGGGTGGCTCTGGAGGCAAATCACCTACCGGTCCGGAGGGCACCGGGCCGCAATCCTTTGGCATGGACTCGGTGATGTCGCCGTTTTGCTGGGTCCGGCTCTGGTAATCTGGACTTCCTGATTTTCCCCTTTCCCGTTCACCTTTTCTTCCCGTAGAGTGTGCCCTGATCCCACATGTCTTTCGCCGCACCTCAGTTTTTGATTTTGCTTCCCGTCCTCGCTCTGCTGGGCTGGATTTTTCGAAAGACAGAAATCTGGCGCCCGCTTCGTTTGATTCTCCTGGTGTTGCTGGTCCTTTCTTTGTGCGATCCACACATCCTCCTGAAACGGGGTGGAATGGATCTCTGGGTGTTACTGGACCGATCACTCTCGGCCCGCGAGCTGGTCGAATCCGGAGAAGATGAATGGCGCTCTCTACTCGAACGATCGAAGCCCGGGCGCGACAATCGCATCTTCTACGTCGACTACGCCGGTGAGGTCGTTCCAGCGGGAAACATCGAAGGTTCGACTTACGCCGGAAATCGCGATCTCACCCGGACTGGACTCGCGATCCGGGACACACTCGCCCGAATGGACGGGGAACGGCACAATCGAATCCTGCTTTTTTCCGATGGATACAGCACCGAACCTCTCACGGGAGTGGCATCTGCACTGATCGGCGCGGAGGTTCCTCTCGACCACCGCATTCTTCGCGCTCCGGAGGCGATCGATTTCCGCCTTGCCGATCTCAGCCTGCCGTCCCGTTCCCAACCGGCAGCTCCGTTTCTGGTCGAGATGGTTGTGACCGGTACTACGGACGGAGTCGTTCCCGTTTCGGTCTTTCGCGGAGAGACGAAACTTTTTGAGAAAGAAGTCGAGGTTACGGGCGGGGTCGGGCGCATGCGCTTTTCCGATCGAATCGCAGCACCGGGAGCACACCGCTACCGCGCCGTCCTGACTCCGTCGGATGATGCCTACAACGGCAATAACGATTTCGAGCAGTGGATTGAAATTGTATCCGGCCCCCGCATCGTACTCGTTTCGAAATACGGGAACGATCCGGTCGCCTCGACTTTGAAGCGCCAGGGATTCGCCGTCGATCTCATCGCCGACCCTCTCGGCCTGAATCCGGGAATGCTTTCCGGAGCGAAAGCGGTCGTCCTCAACAACGTTCCCGCCCATGAAATTCCGAACGATTTTCTCCGCGCGATTCCCTTCTTCGTGACGGAACAGGGCGGAGGCTTTCTCATGGTCGGCGGAAAATTCAGTTTCGGCGCGGGAGGTTACTACCAGTCATCCATCGACGAGCTGCTCCCCGTGACAATGGAACTGAAAAGTGAGCATCGCAGACTCGCTGTGGCGATGGCGATCGTGATGGACCGGTCCGGTTCCATGGGGATGACGGTTCCGAGCGGGCATTCGAAAATGCAGCTCGCAAACGAGGGCGCCGCGCGGGCCGTCGAGCTTCTCGGCGAAATGGATGCCGTTACCGTCTACGCCGTCGACAGTCAGGCGCACCAGGTTGCCCCGCTTCTTAACGTAGGGAAAAGCAGAGGTGAGCTGATCAGCCGGATCCGCTCGGTCGAATCAATGGGCGGTGGAATCTTTGTTTACACCGGAATGAAAGAGGCCTGGAGCGAGTTGGAGAAGGCTGACGTGGGGCAGCGCCACATGATTCTTTTCTCCGACGCAGCCGATTCCGAAGAACCGGGGCAATACAAGGACCTCATGAAAACAATGGCGGAGCAAAAGGCCACCGTCAGCGTGATCGGCCTCGGGGATCGGAGCGATCCCGATGCGAATTTTCTCCAGGACATTGCGACACGGGGCAGCGGCCGCATGTTTTTCACAAACGTTCCGGGCGACCTCCCTAACATTTTCGCCCAGGAAACGGTTTCTGTTGCCCGCTCCACTTTTATCGATGATCCGGTCCCGACCCAGTCGAGCGGACGCTGGCACGAGGTCGCGCAGCAGGATTTGAAATGGCTTCCGGAAGTGGATGGCTACAACCTCAGTTATCTCCGTGAAGGCGACGAAATGGCACTCATCTCCACCGACACCTACGCGGCGCCACTCGTGGCCTTCGGACGTCGCGGCATCGGAAAAACCGCCGCCGTGTCGTTCCCGCTCGGCGGCGACTTTTCGGAGAAAACGCGCAGCTGGGAAGCCTATCCCGACTTTCTCCAAACCCTGAGCCGCTGGCTCATGGGCGAGGACGTGCCATCCGGCGTCGGTATTCGCCGTCAGTTGAACGGCACAGAACTCACCATCGATTTGCTCTACGAGACAGAGGAATGGTCGGAGCGTTTCGCAGAATCGCCACCCCGCCTCGTGCTGCAGCGCGGATACCGGGATCCGACACCGGACGAGCTTACCTGGGAGAGGCTTGCCCCCGGACATTATTCGCTTCGGACAGAATTGAAAGAATCCGAGCCGGTCCGGGGCGCGGTTCAAATCGCGGGGGCGGCGATTCCTTTCGGACCTGTCGTCGCCGGCTCCTCCGCAGAATGGAATTTCGACAGTGACCGTGTTTCGGAGCTACGTGAGACGGCGCGAACCTCCGGAGGCGGGGAGCTTCTCGACCTGACCGATGCCTGGAGAAAACCGCCGGCACCATCATCCGAATCCATCCGGGACTGGTTCTTCGCGGCGGCACTGCTTCTCTTTCTCCTCGAAGCATTTGTCACCCGCACCGGATGGAAGCTGCCACTTCCCGCCCGGAAACAGGCCGGGAAGCAGATTGCGAAAGAACAGAAACGCGCGACGAAGGCACAGCCGGTCCCCATCGCTGGAACGGAGCCTGAAAAAGCAAAAAGCCCCCCTGCTGCCGAGCCGGCTGCGAAGACGACGAAGGCCAACTCTGGAGAAGCTTCCCAAAAACGTCGCAGCCGATTTTCCCGCGCAAAAAAACGCCAATAGCATTGTCCTTTCGCCGGGGATCACGCTAGACTCCGCCCACTTTACGAATCTATGAAAAACGTCACCACCTGCCTGGCCATCGCCGTGTTGCTCACTTCCGGGTCCGCAATTTCAGAAGAAAAGAAGCCCCAAACCTGGGAGGAAAAAGCAGCTGCGAAATTCAAAGACAACCCGACCGATGATCATAAATCCGCAATCGACGCCGCCGTTCCCACTCCGACGGCAAAGCCGAAAAAGGAACGTCGACTGCTCGTATTCTTCCGCTGCGAAGGATTTATCCATACGTCCATTCCCTTCGGAAATTATGCGATGCAAACCATTGCGGGAAAAACCGGAGCCTTCACGGCCGACCTCGCAGATGACTACTCCGTTTTCACGAAAGAGAACCTCGCCAAATACGACGCCATTCTCTTCAACAACACGACCCACCTCAAACCGAACGAAGAGCAGCGCGCCGCCATTCTTGACTTCATCGAGTCAGGAAAAGGAATTGCCGGGTATCATGCTGCAGCGGACAACTTCGGCGAGTGGGAAAAAGGCATCGAGCTGATTGGTGGCATTTTCAACGGCCATCCCTGGACAGCCGGCGGCACCTGGGCCTTCAAATTGGAGGATCCCGATCACACTCTCAATGCCGCTTTCAAAGGAAAAGGGTTCTGGCACAAAGATGAAATCTACTGGTACAAGCCGGAGAATTTCAACGGCCGCGACCGGCTTCGGGTATTGCTCAGCCTCGATATGTCCAAAGCAGAGAACCGCAAAGTTCTCGAGAATGAAAAGTGGAAGGGAAAAGTGGAGGACCCTGAAAAAGTCGACGTCCCCGTCTCCTGGCTGAAGGAAGTCGGCAAAGGTCGCCTTTTCTACACCAACCTCGGACACAACGACATGACATTTGCTAACAAGACCGTGCTGCTTCACATGCTCGACGGCTTGCAGTATGCTTTTGGAGATCTCGATGCGGATGCCGTTCCATCCAGCGATGCGAAAGTCGAAATCGTTCTTGCACCCGAAAAGGCAGAGTAAATTCTCTCCGTCATCTTCCCCTTCCCCATGCTCTCCGAATTTCAACAATTCGCCGAATCGACTGCCCGCGAAGCCGGGCAGCTGACGCTCGAATACTTCCAGACTGACAAAGCAGCGCCGGAATTCAAAGGCGACGATACGCCTGTCACGATCGCGGACCGGAACGCCGAAAAGCTGATCCGCGAGCGCATCGAAGCCAGCTATCCGGACCACCAGATCGTCGGCGAAGAGTTCGGAGAGAGCGAAGGCAGTTCCGGTTCCACGCACCGCTGGATTATCGATCCCATCGACGGGACCAAGTCTTTTGTTCATGGCGTTCCGCTGTATGCCGTCCTTCTCGCCCTCGAAATTGATGGGAAAGTCGAAGTCGGTTGTGCCTACTTTCCCGCATTGGACGAGATGATTTCCGCCGCCACCGGACTCGGGGCAAAATGGAACGGTGAGCCCTGCAGCGTTTCCGACGAAAGCAATCTCGACCGCGCCGTCTGTGCTCACATCGACACCGCCTACTTTGCCGCAAACGGAAAAGGTGAACCCTGGGAACGGCTGCAGAAAGCGGTCTATTACAACGCCGGTTGGTGCGATGCCTACGGTTACCTGCTCGTCGCTACGGGACGGGCCGAGATTATGCTCGACCCCGTCATGGCGATCTGGGATTGCGGCCCCTTCCCTCCCATCCTCCGCGAAGCCGGGGGTTACTTCGGCGACTGGGCCGGAAACGAGGGACGCATCGACGGAGGGGAAGCTCTTGCCACGAACCGCCATCTTCGGGAAGATGTTGTTGCCATTCTGAAGTAGGGAGATGTCCGGATTCCATCGATTCACCTGTTTTCTTTTTTCCGTTACCCTGTTCACTTCCGGTGGCGTTTCCGCCCGTGACTGGTTTGTGAATCCGGAAATTGGGAAGCCGGAAAACGATGGAAGCCAGGGTTTTCCCCTCTCCCGCGTCCAGGATGCCATCGACCGGGCCGGGCCGGATGATCGCATCATGCTTTTCCCGGCGCAGGCGATCTACCGACAGGCCTTCAAACTGACCGAAGACCAGGCCGGTCTGGTTATCGAAGGGAACGGAGTCACTCTGACCGGCGCTGATCCCCTGCCGGAAGACAAGTGGGAGGAAGTTGGGGAAAATCTCTACAGGCAGCGGATTGCGGCTCCGGAAAAACTGCCAGTTAGAGTCGTTTCTCCAAACACCGGGTTGCTTGAAATACCCGAGACCACGGATGACTATCCACAAGTCGAAGAACTCGAAGAAAATCAATACCGCTACGATTCCATCGACGAAAAGGAAGGTTGGCTTACCTGGAAAGGGGATCCGGAAGGACTTTCTGTACTGTACCGGTCCGTCGGAGTAAGAGCTTCCGATGCCGCTCGAAGCGTAAAGATCTTTAACCTTGGTGTCCGGCATTTCCGGCGGGATGGATTTTTCATGCAGGGAAATGCCCGCGGCATTCAACTCTTTAACGTGGGAGCATTTGAGAATGTGCGAACAGGTTTCCGGGCCAGAGATTCATCGAGTTGCTGGATTCACCAGTCTCGATCATACGGGAACGGGAAAGCCGTTTCAGACGGTGATGATTCCGAAACTTACTACGAGGACTGCAGTTTCGAGGGCAGCCGGTCCACAGAGATCCATATCACTGGAGGACGTCACAGTTTTACCCGTTGTAAGATAATGCCTGGTAGCGAATCCGTCCTGATTGCAGTTAGACCGGCAGAACTTTCCAACTCAGAGGAAGTTCCCGCCAGCGTGGTTTTGCGTGATCTCTCAATCAGTAATGTATCAGCAACAAGGCGCAGCTGGGACGTGGGAGCCGGGGCCACCGTTTTCATCGATCTTTCCACCTCCAGTCAACTGGCCCTGCTCTCCCTCACAAAACACCCAAATGCGGTTATCTCCGAGGAATTGTATCGCGTGGAGCCGATCGGCCGATTGCCGGACGGGCAACCCATCATGACCTGGGCGGGCGGCGGAACCGGAGCCCCCCGGGAAAATGGATACCGGATCATCCACCTTGATAAACATTCACCAAAAGAGGTCGCTGCAGAGATTTCCCCCGACAATGACTGGTTCGGCCTGATGTCCCCCCTTCCCACCGCCGATTTTCCTCCCCAGGGCCCCGCATTTCTGCCGGAGAACGAAGCCGCACATGCTATCTGGCGGTGGATCGGTCTAACGGCGCCGGACGCCGTTTTCCTTCCCAGAAGTCCGGAGGGAGTCGCTCTCGCGGAAGCTCTTCGAACTACGCCTCCTGCCGGTGTCGGAATGGTCGACGTCTTTATCAGTTCTTCAGACGATCATGGTAGAACCGTGACATCAGTTGTGACACGGGATGATGAGGAAAATACAGCTAAAGCGGAAATGCTTCGGCGTCTTGACCGCAATCCCCGGAAAGTTTTCGAAGCCCTTTACCCCCATTACGGCAATTCATTCACCGGCAGTTACATTGAGGCTCTCGCCCTGATCGCAAAAATACGGGCAGGAGCACGCTCCAACGCACGTGAATTGGCGAAAGTTCATTCCACCAGCTCACTTCCGAAAAACGGGGGAG
>JAKSBG010000548.1 GCA_022361255.1 Verrucomicrobiales bacterium | reverse complement strand
GTGATTTTCAGGCCCGGGTTTTCATCGACGACCTTCTGCGCCGCCTCGTCATTGCCAAGATAGGTGAACGTTACGTCCATCCCCGAGGAAGCAAGTTTCTCGACAATGGCACGTCCAATCCCGCGGCTGCCGCCCGTGACGAGTGCATTTTTTCCGACAAGGCCGGGATCTGGGATCTGGGAATCTGGCATAAATAGAGCCGTCATTTATAGCGGGGACGGAGGGAGAGTCAAGGGGGCTTGGAGGGATGGCGCAAATAGCAAATTTGGCTATTCCCATCCTTCCCCTTTCCTGGCAAAATAGATGCGACGCCAAATCTGATCGTAGTTGGTGGGCCAAACGGTGCGGGGGAGTCGACCTTCATTCGTGAATTCATTTCACGGGAGGACTTTCGCTACCTTTGTGCCGACGAGGCTGCTTCCAGATCACATTCGAACCCGTCATTTCGAGTTCAGTGAAATCATGCAAACCGCGGTCGACAAGGCGATCGAGGAAAACCGGCGGCTGGGAATCTACACGGACGAACTGCAGCCTTCAGGAAAAGTCGCTGAGGGTCGCGAAAAGGAGTAACCCTCTTACCCAACCACGGTCTCGCGAATGGCTCCGGAGAGGGATTTCCCGAGAAACGGGCTGACGTGGCTTTTCGTTTTCAGGTAGCTGGACTCAATCGTGGTTTCCGCATTCGGGTCGAAGACAAAGAAATTCGCTTTTTCCCCCTCCCGAATGGCGGTTGGCTTCTGTCCGACAATCTCCCTCGGCGCATCGGAATATTTCCGGATCAGCAGATCCCAGCCGAAGACACCGTGTTTGATAAATCTGTCGTAGAGAGACAGAACCGCCGTCTCCAATCCGGACACCCCGAAGGGAGCGCTCCCGAAGTCGGCCGCTTTTTCGAACTCGGTGTGCGGCGCGTGATTCGTGGCAATCGCATCGATGGTATCGTCGAGCAATCCCTGCAACAGCGCGTCCCGATCCGAGGGAAGTCGCAGGGGCGGATCGAGTTTGTAGGCTGTGTTGTAATCCTCGATATCCTCTTCACTGAGGAGAAGATGAAACGGGGAAACCTCGCAGGTGACTCTGGTCCCGGTCGCTTTTGCGTCCGCAATGGCACGGAGAGCGTGAGCGGTGGAAATCTGCTGCAAATGAAGCCTCGCTCCGGTGTGCTGGGCGACACGGATGTCGCGGTCAATCGCAATTTCCTGGCTGATCGCAGGAATGCCGGGCAAACCGAGACGGTAGGAAACCCGCCCTTCGTTGATTGCGCCGGCCTTGGACAGCGAGGGCGTATCGCAGTGGGAGGTCACGACGAGGTCGAAATCCCGCGCATACTCCATACAGCGTCGCAGCAGATCAGGACAGGGAACGGTCTTATCGGAATCGGTCAGCATGACGACTCCGCGATTCGCCATTCCGGAAAAGCCGGCCAACTCTTCTCCCTCGCGCCTCTTGGTAAGGCATCCGGCAACAAACATGGGAACAGGGCTGGCTTCGGAAACGAGATCCTGCAGACTTTTCACCAAATTCCCCGTGTCAATGGGCGGACTCGTATCGGGCATGAGAACAAGTCCGGTCACTCCTCCATTGAGCGCCGCAGCGGAACAGGTCGCGAGTGTTTCCTTGTGCTCCTGCCCCGGTTCACGGGCATGAACATGAAGGTCAAACATACCGGGAACGAGAACGCACCCTGTACAGTCAATGACCTGCCCCTGTTCCAGGTCGGACTCGCCCCTGTTCGGAACCACTTCCTGAACCACACCGTCCCCGCCAACGAGAACGTCGGCTTTTTCCAGTTCAGCCGAGTCGGACCGGGCGATGCCGGCATTTTTGAAAAGCCTTTCCATATCAGAAGCACATCGTCGAGGTTGATGATTGAGGGGACGCATGCGCTCCGCTTACACGAATGAAACGCGAATTTCCGCGAACGGGAAATTCCATTCGTGAGCATTCCTTTCCTTTCTTTTTCATTCGTGGCTTTTCTAAATTTCAGTCCTGTTGCGTCTCGGGCTTCAACCAGTGAAGCACCGCCATACGGACGGCGATTCCGTTCTCGACCTGGGTGGAGATCAGGCTCTTTTCGTATCCCATCGCTTCGTCGGTAACTTCGACTCCGCGATTGACCGGACCCGGATGCATGAGCCATGTCCCCTTCTCCCTCATGTGGACGAGCCGGTCACTGTTGAGTCCATACATTTTGTGGTACTCCGCTATGCCGGGAAAAAATTGTCCCTCCTGGCGCTCCAATTGCACTCGCAGCAGATACACCGCGTCGGGTCCCCAGTCGAAAACGTCATCCCATGAACCAAGTCGCTGCATGAAATCGTGGCGTCCTTCGGGAATGAGTGACCCGGGGCCTAACACTCCGACTTCAATTCCGAGTTTATGAAAGAGCGTGCTGGTCGATCTCGCGACCCGGGAGTGAAGAATATCTCCCACGATGACCACTTTCCTCCCGGCGTAGTCGGGGCAGACCTCCCGAAAGGTCATCGCGTCGAGCAGCGCCTGCGTCGGATGAGCGTGATACCCGTCCCCGGCATTGAGCACGGATGCGTTAGTGTGCTTTGCCACAATCCCCGGAACACCGGCGGCCTTGTGCCGAATCACAATGTAGTCCGACCGCATCGCCTGTAGCGTTTCGATAGTATCGAGAAGAGACTCCCCTTTCACCACCGAAGAGCTGCCCACGGTAAAATTCGTCACGTCGGCGGAAAGTCGACTCGCCGCAACCTCGAAGGACGAACTCGTGCGGGTCGATGGTTCGTAGAAAAGGTTGAGGACTGTTTTCCCCCGCAGGGTGGGAACCTTTTTCACGGAGCGCTGGAAGAGCTGCTTGAACGGCACCGCGTTATTGAGAACGTATTCGATTTCCTCGAGCGAGAGGCTTTCGATGTCGAGCAGGTCCTTTCGCGGCGTTAGATCACTCATGATTGGGGTTCGGTCACGAGAAAGACACCTTCTTTGCCATCGTCCTCGTGGAATCGCACTTTCACGTACTGGTTGGATTCGGTTGCGACAGGAAAGCCAACGTAGTCCGGCTGAACCGGAAGCTCGCGATGACCGCGATCAACCAAAACGGCCAGTTCGATTTTGCGGGGCCGGCCGTAGTCCATCAGTCCGTCAAGTGCGGCCCGGATTGTTCTCCCGGTGTAGATGACTTCGTCAAAAAGAATCGCCCGTGTGCCATCAATCGCGAATGGTATGTCGGAACTTTCGAGGCGGGGGAAGTCGGGTCCATTCCGGTCGAAGTCGTCCCGATACAGAGAGATATCGAGCGTTCCAACGGGATAATTTTTTCCGCGGTCCGCAAGCACCTTCGCCACCCGGTGCGCCAGAGTCACCCCGCGGGTGAAAATTCCGACGAAAGCAACTTCATCATCGCCACATCGATCCACAATTTCGTCCGCCAAAAGGGCCACCTTCTCCTCAATTCCGGTCGGGGTGAGGATTTCCTCGGTGATGATTTCTGAAGTGGTGCTCAACTCGGTGCTTGTTTGACGCTACGCCCTGCCGGCGGTCACGTCATCAAAAATTTCGGGTTCCAATGTCGGTACGGCGCTGCAAACCATCGAAGGTGATTTTGTCGCTTTCGCGATAGACGTTGGCGACGGCAGCTTCGCGCGTGGCCCCGCTCGCTACGACAACCAGAACACGACCGCCGGCGGTTTCAAAATCACCGTTTTCATTGCGCCTCGTTCCGGCATGGAAAATCCGTGCGTTTTCTACCGAATCGAGACCGGAGATCACATCGCCACTCCGCGACGAAGCCGGATAGCCCGCCGAAGCCGATACGAGGCAAATGCTCCATCCGCTCGCGAAATCAATGCAATCGGAATCGAGATTCCCTTTGGCGCCTTCCAGGACATGATTGGCAAAATCACCCGTTACCATGGGCAGAACCGCCTCCGCCTCGGGGTCACCGAAGCGGCAGTTGTATTCGATCACTTTCGGCCCCTGTGCCGTCAACATAAGTCCGAAGTATAGAAATCCACGGTAGGGCAAACCATCTTTTTGCAACCCTTCCACGGTGGGCCGGACGATGGTTTCATCGATCACTTCGCGTAGATCCCCTTCGAACATTTCCAGCGAACTGACGGCTCCCATTCCTCCTGTGTTGGGACCTTCGTCAGCGTCGTAAATTCGTTTGTAGTCGCGGGCCGGGGCGAGAATCTGGTAGTCCCCGTCCACAACGGAAGCGAAAATGGAGATCTCGGGTCCCTCGAGAAACTCCTCTACAAGGAGACGCCCCTCACCGAATTTTCGCTGCCCGAGAACTTCATCGAGAAATTCTTCCGCAGAAGCTTCGTCGGGACAAACCGCAACTCCTTTACCGGCGGCGAGGCCGTCAAACTTGAGCACCGTCGGGTATTTCCCACCGATTGCGGCACGGGCCTCCTCGACGGAATTGACCGAAGCATAGCCTCCCGTCGGAATGCTGTGACGCATCATGAATTCCTTCGCAAATTCTTTACTCGCTTCCAGCTGAGCAGACTCCTTCGGGGGCCCCCAGCAGGGGATCCCGGCGGCTGCACAGGCATTGGCAAGACCTTCATCTTTGACGAGATAGCTTTCCTCCCCCGCAACGCAGAGATCAATCCCATTCGCTTTCACGAAGTCGATCAGTGAAGCAATGCTGCCATCGATGTCGACGGGTTTCGCGATGGAAAAAATCGCATCCGAACCCGGATACGAGTAGATCTCGGTCTCACCGGGAGACTCATGCAACGCGGTAATGATCGCGTGCTCGCGACCGCCTTTTCCAACAACGAGGACTTTCATGCGAGCATCCTAGCGAGGGATGCCGAGTTTTCCAGCGAGAAGGAGAAAAGATGTTGCCGCAGGGGCTATGTTTGCGGCAGCATCTTCACAGTCCCCTATGAAGATCGCTTCCTCTATCACACTCGCATTGCTCATTCCCCTGATTGCAACGAGCAATGACCCTGTCGGATTGCTGGACCGGAAATACCAAACTATTGCGGCAGAAGGGCTGCTCAGCGTTCATAATCGACACATCGACGAATTGGAGAAGGTCAAAGCAGCCGCGATGCAATCCAGCAATTTGACCGAAGCGAACCGGGCGGCTGATCGTATCAAAGCCCTGCAGATCGAAGCAATTGAGCTGAAAAAGAAGCTCGAAAACCTACGGGAGGGCGAAACTGAATACCCCGGAAATGAATTTTACCGTATGACCTTTACCACGGGGAAAACCGGTACAGAAAAAGGTGCCAGGATTCCCTTTCAATTCGAACGCCTCCCTCTCAATGATTTCGCCGGGGACAAATTGTTTCTGCTGGTGACCGCAGCAAATACGAAAGATGCGGAGACTGCCCATGAAGTCTTTGTCTTTGATGAAGCATCGGGAAAGGAAGTGGGAAAAACTTCCAAGCTGGGAAGAGGAAAATCGAAAAAGATCCCGCTTCTGCTCCCTCCCTCGGACGTTCTGAAACTCTCCCTCGCGGTGAAAGGCGGTGACGCCCTTCACCTGAAACAGGTGAAGAAAGGAATTCCGGAGGTCTACCTCGTGATCGAAGACTGAAAAGTCCCGGATCTCACAGCAAAATATCGTAGGGGCGCTCGCCGGTCTTATCCATGTAACCGACGAAGGCCTGATTCACGACTTTGTATCCGCCCGGCGTTGGATAGTTTCCGGTAAAATACCAGTCACCATTGTGCACAGGAATGGCGTCGTGCATGTCTTCAACGGTCTGGTAGATCACCTCAACCTCGCCTTTCCAGGGAATGTCTTCGGGAGTTACCATCCGGCTCACTTCGGCGGAAATTTCCTCCTGGGTGAATCCATCGTAAACGGCTTTGACCGGGTTGGTCATCTCCTCAACCGGCTTCTTCAGTTCCTCAATGCACTGATAGTAGACGTCAGTGAGAAGATTGTGCTTTCCATCCCGCTCGAGCAAATTCACAGCAGCCTGGAAAACGATGAATTTCCCGAGGTGCGACATATCGATGCCATAACAGTCCGGATACCGAATCTGCGGTGCTGTCGATACGACCATGATTTTCTTCGGATTGAGCCGGGAAAGAATTTTGATGATCGAATCCTTCAGCGTCGTCCCCCGAACGATAGAATCGTCGAGCACGACGAGCGTTTCATCAGGCGCAATCTGCCCGTAGGTCACGTCATAGACGTGGGAGACCATCTGATCCCGTCCTTTCTCCTGCGCGATGAAGGTCCGCAGTTTGATATCCTTGTGAGCGATTTTTTCCCCGCGGGGCCAGCTTTTCAGAATGAGTTTATCGATCTCATCCTCGTCGAGGCTCCCGTTCGCAGCAGCTTCAATGATCTGTTCTTTCACTTGATTCCGCCGGAGCTTGCGAAGCCCGTGCATGAGCCCGTAGTAGGCAATTTCGGCAGTATTGGGAACGAAACTGAAAATCGTTTTGTCGAAATCATCTTCGATCCGCTCAAAAATCCGGGGAACAAGATTTTCCCCCAGTTTCATCCGCTCGCGGTAGATATCGGGATCATTGCCTCGCGAGAAATAGATCCGCTCGAAGGAACAGGGGCGCTGCTCGCGCGGTGTCGCAAATTCGGTAATATCGAGACCGCCCTTATGATCCATCATGCCGACGTGACCGGGCGGCAATTCTTTGACCTCTTCGATAGGTGCGTTAAAAACCGTCATTAACGGAACCCGCTCACTTGCGAAAGCGATGACTTCTTCGTCCTCGTAGTAAAAACAGGGACGGATTCCGGTCGGGTCACGAAGAACGAAAGCATCACCGTTTCCAATCACCCCGGCTATCGAATATCCCCCATCCCAGATTTCGCCGCACTTTTGCAGAATCCGTGAAATATCGATTTCCTCGGCAATGATCTCGGGAATTTTCCGACCGTCGGTTCCCTTGTCACGCTCGCGCCGATAGATCGCATCATGAGCTTCATCAAGATGATACCCGATTTCCTCCAGCACCGTTTGCGTGTCAGTATCAAAAACCGGATGCTGCCCCCGGTCGATGAGGTGGTGGTTCAAATCCCGGGCATTGGTCATGTTGAAGTTGCCCAGGACCATCATCGTTTTGGTCGTGTAATTGGTCCGCCGAACGTAGGGATGGCATCCCCCTTCACCAAATGTTCCCGATGTTCCGTATCGCAGGTGCCCAAGAAGCACCTCCCCGCCGAAGTCGAAATTCTTTTTGAATGACTCGGGATCATAGGGGGCAAGTATCCCCCGCCTTTCAAGCTTGCTGATCGACTTGATCTGTCCCTCCATCAACTTGATGAGAGAGTCGCGCTTCGCGTTTCGCTCCCGGAAAAGGTAGGGAGAACCGAGAGGCATATCGAGTTTGCAACAACCGATTCCAACTCCGTCCTGTCCGCGGTTGTGCTGTTTTTCCATCAGCAGATAAAGCCGTTGGAAACCCCAGAGACAGGTGCCGTATTTATCCTTGTACCACGCGAGATCCTTTTTCAGCCGAACCATGGCCAGACCGCACTCGTGATGGATTGGATCACTCATTTATTTGTGTGTGCAGAAAGAAGAGCGAAGAAACCGAAAACCGAAAAGATGAATGGACTTGGAGAAGTTCATTTAGCGAATCGAAACATTCACGGTCCCGCTTGAGTCAACTTCCCCGATAACCATTGCCCCCTCGTGAAATCCGGCTGCCTCTTCCGCCTGATCGGCGGGAACGATTACGATCCAGCCCCAGCCCATGTTGAATGTTTTGATCGCCTCCGCGTCTTCGACAAAGGAAAGAATTTTTCCAACCGCCCCGAGCTCCCATCTCGGAATCTCGATCGTGGCACCGTTTTCACCAAGGAGACGCTCCAGGTTTTCCGGCAGTCCGCCGCCCGTATTGTGAGCCATTGCTTTGACATCGAGATTCCGCTCGCGAAGTCCGGCCACCACGTCATGATAGAGTCGGGTCGGAGCAAGAAACTGTGGCCATTCGCTGTCGTCAATCAATCCGGGATTGGCATCAAGAATACGGCGAATCAAACTCCATCCGTTGGCGTGAAAGCCGTCACTGGGATATCCAATCAGCTTATCGCCGGGGGAAATACGGCTCGGGTCAATCAGGTCCGGCTTTTCGGCAGCACCAACACAGAAACCGCTCAGCTCAATGACTCCATCAGGAACGACCCCGGGCATTTCGGCGGTTTCGCCGCCGGCGAGAATGCAGTCACAGCTCGCAAGATAATCAGCCATTCCGGCGATGAGGCGTTTGATTTTCGTTTTATCAATCCTTCCAACACCAACGTAGTCGAGAAACAGAAGCGGATCGCCACCAGTCGTGAGAATGTCATTCACACTCATCGCAACGAGATCCTGCCCCGCCGTCTCGAGCTGATCATGCTCCAGCAGAAGCTCCAGCTTCGTCCCAACGCCGTCGCATCCCGTTACAATCACAGGCTCTTTGTAGTCGCTGAGATCGTAACTCGCCGCAAAAAGGCCGAAACTCTGCATCAGTGACCGGTTTGCCTCGGTGCGCCGGCGAAGTTCGCCGATGTCCCCGACCAGAGCGGCCGCTTCCTCAATGTCGACACCGGCGCCTTTGTATGTGTATTCCTCGCTCATTCCTCGTCAGATGTTACCGATTCAAAGAGCGAGCGAAAGAGATAATATCCGCTGCCCCACTCTTCGTCTTCATTGCCTCCACTCCAATCCGGATCGTAGTGGTCACGACGGCGGAGAAAGCGCTCCGGATGCGGCATCAATCCGAACACCCGACCCGATTCGTCCTGCAGCCCGGCGATTTGCTCAAAGCTGCCATTCACGTCCTCCGTGTAAGTCAGCGCAGCAGCACCGCTTTCACGGTACCCTGCCGCAATGGACGCTTCGGAAGTGACGAGACGCCCCTCCGCGTGAGCGATGGGAAACTCAAACGACTCCGGCAACTGAGAAAGAAACGGGCTGTCGGGGGCCCGGTTTTCCAGGGTGACCCACTGGCACTGATAGCGGCCGCTTGTATTCTCGACGAGGCTTCCTTCGGGAAGCAATCCCAGCTGCGTCAATATTTGAAATCCATTGCAGATTCCGAGAAGGTATCCGCCGTTGTCGCGAAATTCCTTCAACGTTTCCCCAATCTTCTGCTCGGTGACCAGCTTGGCGAGACGACCTGCCATGACGTAGTCGCCGTAGCTGAACCCACCTGACAAAACAACCAGGGACACC
The DNA here is from genome assembly GCA_022361255.1 of Verrucomicrobiales bacterium. GTDB lineage: Bacteria > Verrucomicrobiota > Verrucomicrobiia > Verrucomicrobiales > DEV007 > Arctic95D-9. The sequence continues at coordinate 4,206 of JAKSBG010000548.1, read as the reverse complement.
CCGACGAGTGACTCCGGTTTCAGGGCGGAAATGGGAATCACCTCGGTGACGAATCCGACCGTTTCGAGAGCGCGGGCGGTTTCCGAATCACAATTCGTGCCGGGGAATTTCAGTAGTACTGCGCAAGGCCGTTCTTCCATATCGCTTTGAGATCGTGGAGGGGTTCGTCGATCAAAATTTCTTTGCCCCACTCGATCCGGAGATTCGAATGTTCCGCCGCAGCGCGACCGAGACAGGCAAAAGGCAGACCTTCGAAAAGTTCCGCCAGTTTTTCCATGTTTTCCGGAGCCACCTCCACGACAAGTCGGGAAGGTGATTCACCAAAGAGCATTGCGGCTTTGGATGCATTATCATCCATCGGCAGCGAACAAAGATCAATTTCCAGCCCGGCTTTTCCGGAGAAAGCAGCTTCTGCCAGCGTCACCGCGAGTCCGCCCTCGCTGACGTCGTGAGCGGAAAGGATCAGGCCCTGTTTCACCGCTTCGTGATACTTACGGTAGGACTCAAGTGCCGCTTCCAGGTTCGTTGCCGGCACTTCTGCATTTTTGATCTCCAACTGACGGGCGAGAACAGAACCACCGAGCTCCGCACCAGTCGTTCCGATGATCGCAAGCAGGCTGTCGGACCGGCGCAGCGAACTGCCGACGACATGATCGGCATCATCGATAATTCCCATTCCGCTTACCAGAATCGTTACAGGGATGGAAACAGGACCCTCGTCCGTCTCGAAATAGTTGTAGAAAGAATCCTTTCCGGAAACAAAAGGGGCACCATAAGCTTCTGCTGCCTCCGCAATCCCTTTCACCGTTTCAACGAGCGCGCCCAGTTCTTCTTCTGCATCGGGATTCCCCATACAGAAATTGTCGAGAATCGCGATGCGATCCGGGTCTGAACCGGCCGCAACGAGCTGACGAACGCATTCATCAACACAGGCGGTTCCCATCGCGTAGGGATCTGTCTTTCCCCATTCCGGAAGAATCGACAAGCCCATCGCCATGAGCCGTTCGCTGCCGTCAATGCGAAGAACGGTCGCATCCTGCGGCGCATCACCACTGGCACCGGCAAGAGGTTTGAGAACCGTATTGCCCTGCACCTCGTGATCATATTCGCGGATGATCGGCTCGCGGGAGACAATGGCGAAATCGCCGAGAATGGATTTCAAAGTTTCGCCCGCCTGCATCAGGACAGGTGGGTCGACCGGTTTGGTTTTCTTCTCCCACCGGGAAGTCATTTCACGAACCGGAGCGTCATGCAGCTTCGAACAATCGAGCTGACAGACGGTCTCCCCGTGGTGTGTCACTTTCAGAATTCCGGAACCGTCAGCCTCGCCGAGCTCGATCATTTCCGTCTCGTAGAGATCAGCGAGTTTTTGAAGTTCATCCATCGACTCCGGTTTCACCGCGAGAACCATGCGCTCCTGGCTTTCACTGATGAAAATCTCCCAGCTCACCATCCCCTCCTCTTTCAGAGTGATGTTGTCGAGATTGATGACCCCGCCACACTCTTCGAGCATTTCCCCTGCCGCACTGGAGAATCCTCCCGCCCCGCAATCAGTGATGAATTCGATCAATCCCTTATCCCGGGCCGCAAGCACGAAGTCCGCCGCCTTTTTCTCCTCGATTGGATTCCCGATCTGCACTGCCTGCTGGTCTTCCTCGTGGGAATCCGTATCGAGAGCTGCGGAAGAGAATGTCGCGCCATGCAATCCGTCCCGACCGGTCCGGCCACCGACCGCGATCACCTTCATTCCGGCACCGACCTCTTTGTCGATGTCTTTGATCGGTATCACTCCGGCTGTTCCGCAATACACGAGGGGGTTGTATATATAGGCGTCATCAAACTGAATCGCTCCACTGATCGTGGGGATTCCCATTCGGTTGCCGTAGTCGCGAACTCCGCGCACGACCCCGCGCATAATTCCGAGGGGATGCAGCACGTCGTCGGCCTTGATGTTGTCCATCGAAGTATCCGGCGCACCGAAACAGAAAACATCGAGCGATCCGATCGGCTTCGCCCCTTTTCCCGCTCCGAGAATGTCACGAATCACACCGCCCAGCCCCGTATTCGCACCGGCATAAGGTTCGATTGCGCTGGGATGATTGTGCGTTTCCGCTTTCAGGCAAACAGCCTGCTCGTCATCGAGCTTGATGAATCCCGCATTGTCGTGGAACGCAGAGAGCACGAATCCCGGTTTCGAATCAAAAATCCGCTTTGAAACATCGTGGATGTAAGTCTTGAAGAGCGAGCTCACCGATTCTTTTTCCCCGTCGATTTCGTGCGAGATGTTGGCGCCGAAAATCCGGTGTTTGCAGTGCTCGCTCCAGGTCTGGGCGATGACCTCCAACTCCACATCCGTGGGCTCCCGGTCCCATTCTTTGTAGATTTCCTGGACCGCCAGCATGTCCTCTTTGGAAAGGGACAGCTTCATGAACTGACTCAGTTCGAGAAGCGTATCGCCGTCCAGATCGGAGATTTTGAGAATGCGGTAATGATCGGCCGGAGCCTCCGCAATCGAATCGAGAATGGTTTCGTTGTCGGTGCTCATCCTGCTTGGATCACGCTCCAGTTGTGAATCGCCGCGTTGCAAATGTCCCGGATAAAGCGATCCGAATCGTCGCCTTTTCCTCCGAACAAATAAACGCGCTGGCGGATTTTCAGTTCTTTCAATTCAAATCCCGGCTCCTCAATGCCCTTGTAGTATGTCAAAATGGCCTCTTTCTCGAGATCGAGAGCGCCCGGTTTCATTCCGTATTCGAGAACGAAAGTAAAATCGCTCAAAGCCGGATCTTCACCTTCGTGCATCTCCTGGCTGATCGGGTCGAGAAGCGTTTTCTCGATGAACGTTTCGAGGGCCTTTTTATCGCCTTCAAACTCGATCTCGTAGCGGCGCGTCGCACGATAGGTCGCACCGCCGTCGAGCGGTTCATAGAGAAGACCGTTTGCGTCGCCGGGCTCAATATACCGGTCACTGATTTCGAAAATTTCCCGCATTTGTGCAGAGGGGTTCGGGGAAGAAAATGTCACCTCTTTTCGAGCGACAATACCATCTTGTATGGCGGGATTGCAGGTGAGTCAACCACGGTTGCTCAAGAGATACCGTTAATTTTTCGAAAACCGTCGATCACGCCCTTGTCCCGGTAGAATTGGATCTCGTCCAGCCCCGCTTTAACAAGGCGCTCGCGGACCGGTTCCGCTTCTGCAGATCCCAGCATAAACTCCCGGATCGCCGTCATCTTTGTTTCCTGAATCGCCAGAAAAGCCGCTTCCACTTCCGGCGTTGCCGCATAGCTGCCTTCCGCCTGCCCGGCCTGGAGCAATTTGGTGAAAGCGACGCCTTCCTCCTGACCGCGCGCCTTCGCCGTTTTGATGTCGGCAATCCAGTTCGAATGCAACAGCGTGAAATAGTCGCGCATCGCCTGCTTGTTGAAGTGATTCACAAAACGCTCGCCTTCGAAATCGAGAAACATCGTCGCGCGGAACGAATCGGTATCGATCGTATCCACAAACACAAGATCGTTCCCTGCTTTGGCAAATTCCCATTTGATGTCCCACATCTGCAGTCCGATTTCGCCGACGAGTTCACGAACCAGCCAGGCCCCGAGAATGGCCAGCTTGGCACTGTCGACGAATTGCTCCCCGCTCAAGCCACTCATCACGAGTGCCTCCTGCTTGCTGACCATTCTATCCTCCGGCTCGAATTTACTGGTGAAATCGCCAATGGGACGGTCCAGAAACTGCCACGCTTCGAGTGGACGGCCCACCCCGAGCTCACGCTCAAAAGCCTTTTTTGAGGAATCATCCATCCCCTCGTATTTTCGAAAAACCGAACTCGCGCTCGTGATTCCGAACCGCACGATATACTCGAGTGGAACGACAAAACCGTCTTCGTGCGGAAACTTTGAGTAATCAAAAAGATGAGCTCCGAGCAGCTCCGTTCGCTCCGGTTTCAGAATCTGGAAGCGTCGCACCACGTTGCAGGCACTTGGGTTTTCCGGCACCCCACCCCGAATCACCTCGCCTGTTTTTGCATCCCGCATCCCTTCGTGATGCGTCCGCGCCCCGTGCTCGCAACAATGTTCCAGCGCACCGGAGAGAAGGTCCGTCCGGCAGTCGTCATCAAGGTCGGGGTCGGACTCTATCGCAGAGCGGACACGCTGCCATTCAGCGGGATCTCCCATTTTCGAGTAGAGAACATGCCGAAACAGC
>JAKSBG010000546.1 GCA_022361255.1 Verrucomicrobiales bacterium | reverse complement strand
TCCGGCAGTCGGGAAGTCGAAGGGCAGAAGCGATTTTCCCGGTAAACCACGAGCGTGGTATCGTCCGCCGACATCTGAGTCGCTTCGCCCAGCGAGTGCTGCATCGTCTCAACGGATGCGAAGAGGAACATTCCCGTGGCCACTCCGAGAATTGTCAGAAGTGTGCGCAGCTGATTTCGCGACAGTGTCTTGATGGCCAGGATGACGAGCTTCATAATGCGACCGCCTCCTCTCTGGCTTTGGCGGGAGTGATCAGTTTTCCTTTTTCCAGGTGCAGTGTCCGGTCGGCCGCATTGGCCGCTTTTGGATCGTGCGTCACCATAACAACCGTCTTGCCGTGTTCTTTTGTCAGGGATTGGAGAAGCTGCAGAATCGAATCCGCCGATTCGCGGTCGAGGTCCCCGGTCGGCTCATCCGCGACGAGCAGCTCCGGATTGTGAACGATCGCCCGCGCAATCGCGACGCGCTGTTCCTGCCCGCCGGAAAGCTCGGTCGGACGGTGACCGGCGCGGTCTGACAAGCCCACCAGGTCGAGCGCCGTTTCGATGCGCTGCTTTCGCTCGCGGCGTGACAGTTTCGTGAGCAGGAGCGGTAGCTCGACGTTCTCATAAGCCGTCAGGATCGGGATGAGATGGTAGAGTTGAAAGATGTATCCGACATGTTCGGAGCGCCACTTTGTCAGCTCCCCGCGGCTCATCTGTGCGACGTCGCGTCCACTGATTCGCAAAGATCCTGTCGTGGGGGAATCGATCCCGGCAACGAGATTGAGCAGAGTCGTTTTTCCGGATCCTGACGGTCCCATCAGCGCGAGAAACTCCCCGGTCGGAACGTCGAGGGAGAGCCCCTCCAGTGGGGTGATCGTGGTTTTGCCCTTGAGGTAGGACTTTGAGAGATCGCGAATTTCGATCAGGTTTTTAGTAGAAGGTGTTTCACTCATGACTCGATGCGGACGCGGAGTCCGTCTTGTAAATGGTTGTGAGGGGGTAGGATGACTTTTTCGCCGGAGCGCAGGCCCTCCAGAATCTTGATGTGACCGTCGCGCTTTTCCTTCCCGACCTGAATGGCACGACGTTCTGCGGTTTCCTCGCTTGTGACGACCCAGGCGGTGTCACTCCCTGCGAGTGCTGCCTCGGGCATGAAAAGGGAAAGTCGACCCGAAGACCGCTTCGCTGCGGAGTCTGAATCCGCCTCTCTCCCGCCAGCTGCGAGAGCAAAAAATTTCCCCCGCACCAGCATTTCGGGCCGAAGCCGTGGATCGGGATTTTTCAGAGCTACTTTTACCTGCAGTGTATTTCTCTGTAGATCCGCCTGGCCGGTGATGCGGGTCACCGTTCCTTCAAGCGTTGCATCCGGAAGGAGGTCGGTGGTCATCTCGACCGGCTGCCCGATGGTGATCAGGGAAGCTTCGGTGAGGGGGACATCGATGCGGGCCTGCAGTTTCTGCGGTTCAAAGAGTTCCACGATGACTGCGGATTTGGGATCATCCATGTTCATCATGCGCTTTTTTCCGGGAACAACGTGAAGATGGAGAACGATGCCGTCCATTGGTGACCGGATCGTATGCCGGTCCAACGCGAGCTTTGCGCGGGCCTGCTTGATTTGGGTTTCGCTCAGGCGGCTCTCCATCGCCTCCCGCTCAACGGCGATCACTTCCAGTTCCGCTTTCTCCTCCGGTATTTGCGTTCGGGCTTTTTCCACCATCGCTTTCTGCCGTTCGACCTGCAGTTTTGCCGAGGTGATCTGCTGCTCGGAAATACTGCCGCGACCAAGAGCGCTGACGCGTTTGGATTGATCCTCCAGTTCCTGGAGCAAAGCCTCTTCGGCACGGATCGCTTTTTTCAGGCCTTCGATTTTGGCTTCGATTTGGGGAATCCGTTCACAATGGGCATGAATTTGTTTTTCGAGAGTGCTGACCGCCTGGGTTGCCTCTTCGTAGTCGAGCTGCGCCTCTTCATCGACCAGGGTCGCGAGGATCTGCCCTTTCTTCACCGATTCGCCTTCGAGCACATCGACCGTCTCGACAATTCCGTTCACGAGAGCCGGCACATCGATAATGTAGGGATCAGGCTCGACCCAACCGGATGCCTGAAATAGTAGCGGCCCTTTTGCAGTCGCTTTCGTGCCGGTGACGGGAGGAGTCGACTCTGTTTCCCGAACTTTTTCCTCGGTTTGCATGCGAAGCGTGATCACCGGTGCGACGGAAACCGGTTGTGCGGGCAAAAGGCGCTTGCCGAAGAGGAGAAGAAACACAGCAGCAAAACCTGCCAGCAGAACAGCGGGTAAGGCCCAGGCGGGAAAGCCGCGACGGGAACCGGAGGACGTCCCGGAGGCCGAAATAGCGGGATCAGAAAAAGTGGTTAAATCAGAAAGAGACATGTCATAGCAAAAGTAAATTCGTGAGAGAAAGATGCGGAGCCAACAGGCGAAAGTGCCCGGGCCGCAGGTGCAGAGAGAGCCGGAGGCAGGATCAAACCTGCAGGCTCACGAATTTTGCGTAGACATGATTCTCCCGCGAAGAGATCGCGGGAGGCGGAGCAAATGCGAATGCTCCGGAAGCGATCACAGACTGCGTGATCGCCAGATTGTCGATGTTCGACAGAAAGTTAGGGGAGAGATCAACTCCTTCGAGAGAAACTTTGAAATCATTCTGGCTGGGAAGATAATCACCCCAGTCAAATTCAATGGTCTCCGTGCAGTCGTCCGGCTCGGAACAGCAATCATCCTCTTCCTCGACTGCTTCGAGACAAGGGCACGCCGAAGCGAAGATCTCTTCCGCACAGGAGCAGAAGTTCGCCGAATAGTTCTGCGTAGCGGCCAGCAAAAGAGCCGTCAGCAGAAGCAGAAATTTCTGGAATAGAGTGTTCACCGTTCAGTTGGAAAGTCCCTGTAAAAGTCGATTTCGTCAAGACGATTGCTTCTTTCTCACTGACAATGCCATCGTAAAAATCGTTCAATCAAAACGCTCAATCACCTTGAAACCAACGTTTTGCGAAATGCAGAAAGTGGCTCAACAGGGTTGAGTCGAAGACCCAACAGAGTACGGGCCGAAACGGAACCCTGTTAGCCTGCGAGTTGCAAATTACGGGAAATGAGCGATTAATCCCTATCACTTGGATCCACGCGCAAGAGGTTTGTTTCTTTTCTCCACTATCGGAAAGCGCGCCGGATCACTTCCCGGAACTTACAGATCGTGCCGAT
>JAKSBG010000242.1 GCA_022361255.1 Verrucomicrobiales bacterium | reverse complement strand
TGGATAAGAAAGGTAGTTCGAAGTGGATTTGATTGTTATTCTGGCGATGTCCGTCTCTGCTTTAAGACAATTAAACCGAATGAAAAGGAGAAGTGGTAATGTGTTAACACCTCCTTCTCCTTTCCTGCTTGCAGTATTCTGGTAAATGTGTGCAAACAGCAAGCCGACCACCCCTACGACTACGAGTCGCCCCATCATGTCACGACTGTAAAATGCGACGTAGATCAGTTGCATCAAGAGAAGGAGAAAACCTCCAATCACAAGAAGACTCCCTCGAAACCCGAACTCTTCGGAAAACACCGGGAAAATAAAATCATTGATCGCGGTATCCGGGGAAATAAATCCCTTGTTATTGATCGTATCAGGATTTTTGAACCCCTTCCCGCTCCACCCTCCGCTACCAATTGCAAGGAGGTTGTTGTGAGCACTGTAGGCCTCGGCAAGAACGTTCACCTTTTTGCCCTGTAACATTTCGATCTGCGTCGTGATCCGCTTCTTCTGGTAGTCTTTCAACCCGAAAAAAAATGCGAATGGCAAAAACATGGTAACGCTCAAAATGATCACGATGAAAAACCGGAACGGAATATTTCCGATCAACACCATTGCTCCGGCCACCGGGATCCAAACGATAGCCGACCCGAAATCGCCCTGAATAAGGACGAATGCGAACGGTATCATCGCAACCGTTCCCGAAACAAGCAGGCGCATGAAAGGATTTCTCAACACCGGATGCAGGCGATGCAGAGTGCTCAATACAAGAGCGAGCAAAATCAGCCCTCCGGCAATGGCAAGCTGCGAGGTTTGAATCAGCATGGGACCCACATCAAGCCAGGCACGAGTTCCGTTGATCTCAGTCCCTGCAAAGGTCGTAAAAATCAACAGTCCCGTTGCCGTCAGATAAAACGGTATCGCCAGATACTTGATCCATTTGTAATCAATCAAGCTAGCGACAAAGAACACGACAAGACCGAGTAAAATCCAGTATACCTGATCCTTCCACTTGGTCGCAAGAGCCTCCTGGTCCCTCATCCAGCACGCGCTGTAGACCGCAAACACACCAAAAATCAACAGGGCCACCATATTGGCAAACAGTAGCCAGTTGATACCCAGGAATTTTCGAAAAAGCGGGGTCATAATTGAAAGAGAGCGTCGTCAAAGCGAGAAACTCACGAGACGACGGGTATAATCATGCACGGGCCGGTTTACTATCGATTCTGCGTCAGCTAATTCGACAAGTCGTCCGCGATGAAGCACGCCGATATCATCGCTCAATTGATGCGCAACCGCAAGGTCGTCCGTAGTCACCAGAAGGGTCAAGCCATACTGCTCCCTCACACGGCGAATCAAATTTAGAAGTTCGCCCTCCTGAACAGCATCCAAACCTTTCGTAAAACCGTGACAAATCAGAAAATCCGGCTTGCTTAAAAGAGCCCTTGCCAATGCCACCTGCTGACGCTCTACCGCATCGAGTTCCGCAGGATAGAGCGGTCGAACTGCTTCGGGCAGCCCGCAGGAAACCATCACTTCTTCAACCCTTCGCTCCCAGGCTTCACGGCCCTCTCTTCTAAACCAGACGGCAAGCACCTCCCGAAACATTTGATCCACGGTGAGTTCCGGAGTCAGTTGCCCAAATCCTTCTGAGAACAATGCTTGAATCCGCTTTCTCAGACGCCTGAAATGACGTTCTCCAATTTCGGTCGTAACGACCTCACCGAATGTAATCCGCCCTTCGGATACCTCCTGAAATTTCAGGAGCGCCATTACCAGCGCATGCTTCCCGCTGTTTTCCTCGCCAACGATTCCGAGACTGCGCCACTTCTCGATCGAGAAAGAGACATCATCAATTAAGACTCTCTCAGATAAATCGTACCGAAACCAGCTCCGTCGCCGCCGCTGCTCGAGCAATTTCAAATTTTCCACCTCCAGGAGCTCCATGTCCTGAAGGATACAGCGAATCCACAACCGGGGAAAGCAGGAGATTTCGGCAGCCCCGCTCACGGAACGGAGTGCCTGGATAGTCCGGGGCTACCAGTCCTCTTCCATGAGGCAGCCTTCCTTTATTCCGATGAAATTCTGCCGGTTTCGTTTACCTTCCGCTATTTTCCGGCAATGAACTTCAGCGACCTCCGAGCCATTCTTCAGTATGTGCCTCAATTTCGGGGACGCACCTTTGTGGTTGCCCTTGATGGAGCAGTCATTGATTCCCCGGACTTTTCCAATATCCTGCTTGATCTAGCCGTTCTGCGTTCCCTGAATATCAAGATTGTGCTCGTGCACGGAGCCGCAGCCCAAATCCGTTCCCTCGGGGAGAAGAGAGAGATACCTTTATCCAATGTTGACGGGACCGGGGTTACCGACGAGGCCACGCTCGAGGTCAGTATGGATGCGATTTCGCGGCTCAGTAATTCCGTGATGCAGAGTCTTACGACGGTGAAACTGCAGGCCGCCACTGCCAACGCAATTCATGCCCACCCCGCAGGAATCATTGGTGGCGTGGATGCCCGGCTCACCGGAGCGATTGAAAGAATCGATGCAGATGTCCTGCAAAGCTTTTTGGACCAGGAAATTCTCCCTGTCGTCCCACCGCTCGGTTTCGACGCTGACGGGCGAACATTGCGAGTGAACTCCGATTCGGTTGCCCGCGAAGTTGCGATCGCTCTGGGTGCCGAAAAAATTCTATTTCTATCCACTGAAGATCCCCGCAAGCTTCTCGGAGTCAATCCGGGAAGCTGGTCGAGCGAAAGTGCTCTGGAATTTCTCTCCGCAAATCCGAATCTCGATCCGGGTATGGCCTCCAAAATGAAACATGCCGCTGCTGCAACCCGTGACGGCGTCACCCGGGTGCATTTTGTAGGCTCAACCAGTCAGGATGCCATTCTGGCCGAAGTCTTCAGTAATGAAGGGGTCGGCGTTATGGTCTACTCAGACGCATATCGCAGCGTCCGTTCTGCAAGACGTAGCGATGTCGATGAACTTTATCTGTTGATTCACCGGGCAATGGAGGAGGAACAACTCGTACAGCGTACCCGAAGCGATATACTCGCGTCGATTGAAGATTACATCGTGCTGGAGATCGACGGGAATGTTGTCGGTTGCGTCGCAATTCACCCCTACGAAAGCGAAAACAAAGCAGAGCTCGCCTGCCTCTTTGTAAAACGAGGTCACAACGGGCAGGGTTATGGTCGATTACTCGTCGAAGCAGCAATCCAAAGAGCCAAGGAAAAGTGCTTCAGCCAACTCTTTGCCCTGTCAACTCAAGCAGCAGGCTATCTTGAGAAAGAAGGGTTTGTCCGCTCCGAAGGGCTTAACCAGTTGCCGGAGGAACGGCGCAAAAAGTGGGAGACAAATCAGCGAAATGCCTTGCTCCTGATTCGCGAGGTGACCGTGTAGTCTTTTCATTCAAGAATCTCAATTCGGGTTTTACCCCTTGAGAGCCCCCGGGGAAGCGGAAAAGATTTCACAAGAACCTCCCCGACTTTATTTCCCTCCATCGGGATCAATTCAATGGCGCCCGTTGCCCCCTGTTCCTGCCAGGAGTCCGGATCCCCTCCTTTTCTCATTCCCCTACTTCGCCCTAACCACGAAAAGCGTGGTGTCGTCCGCCCCGGCTTCTTCAAAAGACCACTCGAGAATGCGCTGACAGATTTCATCGGCGCTCTGTTCCTTTTCGATACCTTCCTCGAAGGCCGAGGCGATGTTCTTGTTCCACAATCCGTCGATGACTCCGTCGGAACAAATGAGAAACCAGTCTCCGGACTCAATGGAGGAGGAGTCTACTTGCGGGGTGACATACTGGCAGCCACCACCAATAGCCTGTTGGAGCACATTCCGGCGCGGATGCATCCGCATTTGACGTTCGTTGATCTTCCCGGAACGGAACTGACCGCCAATATAGGTGTGGTCGTGGGTAAGTTGGGTGAGCTCGCCGTTTCGATAGCGGTAGAACCGGCTGTCGCCGACGTGAGCGAATACAACGCGCGTGCGGTAAAAAAGCCCGCAGACAACTGTGGCGCCCATTCCTTTCAGATGGTCGGAGTGATCACCGGTGCGTTTCACAAAGTCGTGAAGAGAACGGACCGCAGCTTCGAGAATGGCCTCCTGATCGGCTGCTCCATGAAAGTCCCCCATCATGGCGGGAAGGAAGCGCCGCAAGTCGCGGACGACAAGGTTGCTGGCAATCTCACCACCTGCCTGCCCTCCCATTCCGTCGCTGACGGCAAAAACAAGCCCGCTCTCGTCGATGGACTGCGTCCCGCTGAGATCCAGCGACTCAGCCCATCCTCCGTGGGAGGAAAAAACGGAAAGTGCATCCTGATTCCCGGGTTTGCGTCTTCCATCTCGTGAGGTGCCGCACCAGGTGAGAGTCCGGTGCGCTTCGTCGGAGCCTTCGCGATGCTGTGGGTCCTCCTTTACCTCCGCGAGCTCGAAATCAATAATGTTAAAAGATCCGGATCGCTGGTTGTAGGTGATGTTACGGGGAAACGGATCGTCGTGAACAATTCCGAATTCTTTCTCCAGATCTTCAAAAAGGGACTGCGCTTTTTCTTCGCTGATGGATGTCTCTGCGGGAGCACCGCAATTGGTGGTTACAATAGTAAGCTCGTCGGGATCGTCGTCCAGCAAACGGGGAACATAGTCACAGCCCCGGGCTTCGAGGGCCTTCAGGACACGCACTTCGTTCGCGAATCGATTTTCTTTGTCCGTTCCCCGGAAAGTTTTGTAGACTCGTCCGTCGTAGCCGACTTTTACGATGGACCGGATGCCGTCTTTCGCGATTTTCATAGCTTTGAATGTCCCGGCTTCCGGAAAAATTGCAAAATTCGTTTCCCTCAATCGACTAGTTTTTCCCGCGGAGACAGCTTTCAAGAAAGTCCTCCAGCGACTCCTGACTAAAGCGGTCGGCATGTTTTTTCAATTCGTCGGCCAGGTCTGCTTTGAATCCATTTCCGGGGCTGTATCCCCACGGACCGGGTTTGCCGGAATAGACCACGGTGCCTTCCGTATTCACTACGAAGAGCCGGATTGGCCACGCTCCCCAGCGAGTCGCAATACGGTCGTCGATGCGGTCGGTAAGAATGCGAAATGGCAACTTCAGGGCTTTGCGGCAGCCCTGCGCAGCGGATTTCCTCTCGGCGGCTGATTTCGGGTCTTTGACACGCCCGAGCCGGGAATGATGTCCGTCGAGCGAATGAGCTTCGCGGATGTAAATCATGACAAAAGAAAAATCCGCCCGGAATCTTTCGTAAACCGCGAGAAGGTCGGCGCTACTGTCCCGCATCACGTCGCATCCCCAGGAGGAAAAGAGCAGTACAACCGGCTTCTCCGCGTATAACTCTTTAAGAAGAACCGTTTCCCCGGTTTCGATATCTTCGGCTGCAAAGGAAGGTGCCCGGGTTCCGTAGCGGGGCGCATTGTAGAAGCGGTTCACGACGAGTGCGGAAGCCATTTCCATCGAGTTGACTGTCCTGCCGGAGAATTCATCCTGATAGAACGGTTCTTTTCCCTCCTCCGCACCAGCGGGAAAGACGAAGAAAGTTCCTGCGACGAGAAATGGAAGCGCGAAGGTTTTCAAAGCACCGGAATGGTAACCCCGAAATCTGCGATCAGGTCGCAGAATTTTGGACCAGTTTACGCACCTCGAAGTCGTGAAACCTCCGGCAGGCTGAGCATCTTTGCGACGATATCATCGCGATTCCCGTGCTTAAGCTCATCGAATGTTACAGATCGCTCGAGATCGAATTTCCCGGAGCGGGTGCGCCTAAGGGATTTCATATGAGCGCCGCAACCGAGCTCCTGACCGATATCGTGGCAGTATGTCCGCACGTAAAAGCCTTTGCTGCATTTCACGGTAAACTCGACAACAGGAAGGTCTATCCCGTCGATCCGGTAACTGTAGACGTGAACGAAACGCGGGTCGCGCTTCACCTCTTTCCCCTGGCGCGCAAGCTTGTAGAGTGGAACCCCGTCTTTCTTGATCGCGGAAACCATCGGGGGGGTTTGGTAGAAGTCGCCTTTGAATTTATTGAAGGCCTCTCGAATCTGCTCTTCTGAAAAATCAGGCACGTCTGCCTCGGTTTCGATTTCCCCTTCGGCATCCTGCGTGTTTGTCGTTTTACCGAACTCCAGCGACCCGGTGTATTCCTTGTCCTCTGACATGAGAAGGTCCTGAATCTTAGTCGCTTTTCCAATCACGAGAATCAGCAAACCTGTAGCCATCGGGTCGAGGGTGCCACAATGCCCGATTTTCTTCGTATTCAGCGTGCGACGGGCGACTGCCACAACATCGTGTGATGTCATGTCCTGACCTTTATCCACCAGCAAAACTCCGGTTATAGGCTCCGTGCTCATAGTAAATAATTTCCGCGCTCCGGCGCGGGAGCGCGAAAAGTATCGCTCCCCAGCGAAATGGAAACCAATTTATTCGGGGAAATTCAGGGGCATCCGTAAAATAGCGGAACCGAATCTCCCCGGCCCGTTCTCAGAGGTTTTTGACCTGAATATTCCGTACCCAGAAGGGAAGACCGTGGTCCTGAATGGAAATGAACCCTTCTTTGTGCAGCGGCTTGTCTTTGGGGCGCTTTTTATCGAGATTCACTTTTTGAACGACGGCCCCGTTTAACGTTACAGTGAGATTATTCCCTTTCATCTTCACCGTCATACGGTTCCATTCCCCGGCTTTCTTCGATGCATTTTTATCAGCACCTTTTGTCTTGATAATTCCGCCGTTGTCATGGTGCCCCATTTCTTCATCGGCTTTTCCGAGCGAATCGAGAATCTGGATCTCAAAGCCGTGGATTGTTGGATCGACCATGTCCGAAACCCGAAAGTACAGGCCTGAGTTTCCGCCTTCTCCGTGCTTGTATTCGAAATCCACGATAAAATCTTTATACTTCCCGGGGAGTGTCAGGTAGTGATGATAGCGTTTCCAGCCGGTCTCCCCTTCCCTCGGTTCAAGGAAAATGACGCCGTCATCCTGCTGCTGCCAGTTGCCTTCGGTTTGCAGTGCAGAGAGCGGCATCCGTGTAAATCCTGCAGCATTTTTCTCAGGATGTTCCGCCCCCGCCGTTTGAAAGAAAAACACCGTGGCAGCGACTAAAAGAATGGTTCGACTCATAAAAATGATCATGAGCCGGATTTTTTTCCATCGCAAGCCCGCAATAATGTGTAAGAATTTCCATACTCTACTTTCCCAGCTCATCATGAAACGTTTTCTCCCCACCCTATTGGCAAGCGCACTTCCCTTCTTCTCATTGAACGCACAGGAACAGGTGCAAACAGAACCACTGAAAGGCATCGAGGGCAGGAAAGCTCCCTCACTCGGCGTGCAAACCTGGATCAACCTACCCGAAGGAAAAGATCGGCTCACCCTCTATGATTTTCCCGGCAAAGTTGTCGTTCTTTTCCTGTTTCAATCCACCTGCGAAGCGAGTAAAAAGCGTGAATTCCCTATTCTGCAAGAACTCGTAAAGGAATTCGATGGCAATGACGAAGTCGCATTTCTCGCAATTCAGACTCCTTTTGAAGACTACACGTCGAACAGTGAATTGATGCTCAAACCAATGGCAGAGGAGTTCGATCTCGATATCCCTTTTGGCCACCTTGCCAAAACCAAGGACGCATACAGCATCAATGTTGCCTACGAAACCGGTGGAACTCCCTGGTGGGTTGTCATTGATAAAGAAGGCACGGTCGTTTTCAATGGCTTTACGATGAATGCGGAGGTGGGAGCCGGGAACATCCGCAAACTGATCGCCGGCGAAAAAGTCGACTGACAAACCCGGTTCAGTCACCTGCGCGGCCGCCAAGAAACAATCGGTGCGCGCGGATTGCTTCGTATACCGTGTGTCGCTTCGGCATTTTCCACGGCGCTCTGCCAGGCGGATTTTCCCCTCACGATACCGGTTGTACGCTCGGGAAAGTCAACGTTTTGTCCACGAATCGTCCCGGCCTGCAAAGCGGCTCTGAGCGCTCCCATTTCCTGACGCTGATCTCGTTTTGTCACGGGAAAAGAAACCCATAGTGGAACGGGTTCTGATTTGTCCCAACCATCCGCAACTACCGGAATGACATAGCGATAATTCTGGCCACCTGCTGCTGCAGTTTTATTTGGGCCGACTGAACCGGCACGCCACCGGTGGATTCCGGAGAGGTCGACACGGGCGGTCCCGCGGAACGAAAGATGCCTCTCACTGACAAAGTCGGGTGCACGCGCAACTTCGGGAATATCAACATAGCTTTTCTGTCCACAACCGGTTAGAAAAGCAGCGAACGCAAGAGCAGGGAAAAACGCAGTTCGCTTCATAAAAATAGAAGTCGCCTGATCGCCGGTAAGACCAAAAACAAAATCCTCAGGACCATGCATGGCGCAGTAAACTGCGGGGGAGCAAGGTTCCTCGCGGGAACAATATAGTCTCGCTCGACGATCAAGCGGGCGGAATATGGACGCGTTTCCTACAATGCGCCATAGTTTTATTTCATCATTCTACAAACAGGAACTGACGCGTGTTAAGCAGAGCCCAAACGATTCCTTCGTAGGCATCATTCCCGTTCGCCTCGACTTCCTCGCGAACGAGATTCAGCTCTTTTTCCGTTGGCTCCCTTGTGAGCATCGCCTGAAATATCATGCGGGTCTTCTCTTCTACGTTTCCTGCTGTATGAATTCGGCGACCAAAGACCGAAAACCGGTTCGTAAGCGCTTCGACTACAGAACCGTTTAGCAGATTCAAAGCCTGCGGAACCGAAGCTAGATCCGCCGCATTCTCGATCACTTCGCGATCCGACTGTCCAAAGTCCCTGAGAAAATGTCCCCGTTTTGCAGGAGACGGTAATTCAGACGCCCGGGCCATTCCGGAAATCATCGTTCTGTACGTCTCAATGTCTTCACGAATCGCGGTCCTGGACTCACGGGCCCCATCCCCTGATTTTCTCATTTCCTTTCGGACAGCTTTACCGAGACCGGTTTTCTTTCTATTTCCCGTCGTCTCAGCCGGAAGCTTCGTCGTGATGTATCTGGTATCCATACCTACTTCACTTGCATCCATCTCAGAAGTTAACTGTCCTCCCGTATCGAGAAACCCCATCGCGAGGAGGAGATTGCCTCCGTCAATCTCCTCCTCAAGATTATCATAAGCGATCTTTGCAATATCGCGGGACATCTGCCTTTTTCTCTTCTGGTATTCGTTTCGAATCTTACGCCATTCCGAAACATCACCGTTTTCTCTTGCTACGGCCGCAGCCTCCCGAAATTCCGCGGCATCCGTTTCCAGCCTAACTACGATCGGCTCGACTTCACGAAGCATTTCCATAAACTCGTCGAAAGGACGCTCTTCCAGGCTCGCATGAATCTTTCCCACCCGGTCAATCGCGGTGAGCTTTTTCTCCAGATTTGGCTGGTAGAGATCCGACTCAGGTAGAGCGAGAGCGACCAGAGAGTCCCAGATCTGCTCTGCTGACATACGTCGAAGTCTGGGGCCCGGGAAATAATACGGCATACCCGGCTCAAGTTCGCCTGCGTACGCACCGCGCTGATAGGTCTTCGAGTTATACAGCACTGCCTGAAATGCGCGCATGTCATAATCGAGTTCGATCATCAACTCTTCAAGATAGGCTATTAACTCCGGATTGCTGACAACAGTTTGATCGGTCAGTTCGTCAACCGGCTCAAAAATCCCGTGGCCGAATACCTCTTTCCAAAGCCGGTTCACGATCACTTTGGTAAAAGTTGGGTTCCCGGGGGATGTCATCCATCGTCCGTACGCTTCGATCCGGCTTTCAGATTCACCCAGCTCAATTTCGTCACCGAACATTGTGGCCGGCAGCACGGTATCGTGAGGCTTGGCGTCTTCGTAGGAATAATCGTGAGGCAACTCTGCGAGTTTATCAGTTCTGGAAACAGCGGTGTATTGCAGAGGATCGTAAAGTTCATTGAGAACCTCCCGCATTGTCGACCGCCGCCCCGATACTTCCCCGGCAGCAGTCAGGCATTCTTCAACGACCCCGGCAAATTCCTCCTTCGTCAGCCCCAGCACGGTGTGATAAGCAATTCCGACGCGAGCATTTTGACCTACCCGGCCCTTTTTCCCGAGTTTCTTCCGCTGCTTCTTTGTCAGATCGCTGAAATCCGTCTCCGGAACTTCCGGTACCGTCTCCATGTAACGATCAAGTGCACTCAGTTTTGCGAAAACAGGGAAGTTTCTCTTTCCTGTTAATTCCAAAGCCTTTGCCCGGTATGCCCTTTCAACGTCTTTCCTGTTTTCACGGAGGGCAAGGCTGCGATTAAGGGAGTCATAATTTCGCGTATTCATCCCGTAGCTGAACGATGCCATTTTGAAATAGTCCATCTGCGTCCATTTATCGAAAGGGTGGTTGTGGCACTGAGCACACTCGAGCCGTGTTCCCAGAAAAACCCGAACCGTATTCGACATATTTTCGAGAGGCATTCCCCGGTCCCTGAAATAGTAGCCTACCGCTCCGTTCTCCCAGAATTTCCCTTCGGCCGTTACCAGGGAATACACAAACTCGTCATAAGACATATTTTTCCGAAGTGCGTTTTTCACCCAGAGCTCGTACGCGGAACTGACGGTTCCACCCGGCTCACCATTGATACGGAGAATGTCAGCCCATGTATGGTAGGAATCAGACACGTATCCCTCACTGGCCAGAAGATCGTCGATTAGATGTTTCCGGTCCCTTTTGTAACCCGCGCCATAGAATGCCTCCGCCTCTTCAATCGTTGGAATCCGTCCCACAACATCAAGGTAAATCCTCCGGAGAAAAACCGCATCCTGGATTTCAGCATTCGGCTCTCCCCCCTGTTCTCTCAGCTTGATCTCCACCAGTTCATCAATGCGATCCGACGGGGCGGACACTCCCTCTCCGCCCATCGAAACAAGCACGGCAGAGAGAAAAACAAACAAGACGCTGGAAAGCTTCATAGTGCGGGATTCTTTACGTTGTTTTTACCATTTTCAGAAGGGGGAAAGGAAGCATTGTTCGCTCTTCGACCTTTATCCAAACCCTGCTGAGAACCCTCCGTTTCATTTTTTCCTCTGAGCGGACTTATTTCTGGACTTCAGGAAGTATGCGCAAAGTTCGGCTCATGAAGCCCTGCCATTCAGAGGAAACAAATTTCTGAATGTCTTCAATTCGCCGCCCGGAGTCCTCCCATCGTTTCCTGTCCAGAGGCAGTCCAATCCGGTCGTCAACCGATTGTGAATCTGACAAGGGGGCAAGAAACTCCTCCAGCGTATGGCACAGAGTCACTTGATTTGAAACCGGGGGCACTTTGTCCTTTCCGGCGTTTGTAGCCAGAAAAGGGACATTCTCCCTGAAAGCGCACCTCTGTGAATTCCAGCTATTGTCTCTTTCAAATACATCCGGCTCAAAGTCAGCGTCGAAATACACAGCCATGCCGCAGTCCACAAGACAGCCACGGAACATCGCACTCCAGGGAAAAAATGAATTCCGGTAGGAATCAACCATAAAATAATCCGTCAGGAAAACACTGTCGGAGCAGTTAAGCGTCTGATGGGAAATTTCACTGACATTTCTACGGAAGATTGCGATTTGACTAACAGAAACACAACGCGAGACATCTGTTCGCATTTCTCCCTTCCCAATGTTATTGCCGACAAGAAGAACACTGGTACCACTTGGCATATCAAACTTGCACTCCTCGATCTCGGCGAGGTCACAATCGATTATCGCTACCCCGTCACCACCAAATTCCTCATGAGAGGGAGGACGGCTGCGAAACAGGCAGTTTTCGAAGCGGGCATAGCCTCCCGGTGCCGCGACTCCGAGAATCGGCTTCAATGGTCCTGTCCAGTTTTCGCGGAGGAAGCGAATGCCCCGAAACGAAGTCGTCCCCTGCATGTAAAGTGCATACTGGCTATGACTTGCAACCACGGTTGCGCCGCCCTTGCCTGCAACAAACTGCAGGCTTATTCCCTCGGGTCCGTCGTATTGGCGATCACATACAAGCCTCCCCTCCAGCTCGACAACAGATCCATCAGTGACGACTTCAAACAGGGATTCAAAAGACGCGAACTTCTCCCCTGTTTCCCGAATGGCAATACTGGGCGGTCGATGGGGATCAAAATTGTCCGCAGAGTATCCGGGAAGAATGGTGTCACGTTGTTCCCAAAATTGAGCCACTGAAAAAGACGCAACTCCGGCAGCACCGATTCCGAAAATCACCCGTCGCCGGGATCGCTTTTCGCGAGCCGACCTTGGTGAGGAGCATGTCTCGATCAGCTCTATGACCTCGTTCGCTGTCGCAGGCCTGTGATCAGGATTCTTTGAAAGCAGGTTTTCGATAAGCCGGCGAAACCAGGAAGGATACTCCCGCGTTCGCACGGTCACATCGTTCGAAGCGGATACGTTCTGCAAAACTGAAATGGTCGTATCCCCGTCGAATGGGGCCTCTGCCGCCGCGCAAAAATACAGGACAGCTCCCAATGAAAAGAGGTCGCATCGTTCATCTGTCTTTGCACCGGACGCCTGCTCGGGAGACATATACCGGGGGGTTCCGGTAATGACCCCCGCATATGTCAGACCCGGATCTTCAACACTGCGGGCTATTCCGAAATCACAGACACGGAGATGCTCGCCTTCTCCATCAAAAAGTACGTTCGCCGGCTTGATGTCGCGATGGACAATTCCCTCCGCATGGGCAGCCTTCAGTGCAGACGCGATTTGCAATGCGATCAATCTCGTTTGCACAAAGCCCAGGGAGCCCTCACGATGAACCCGTTCCTCGAGAGTTCCTCCTGCCGCGAATTTCATCGTGAAATACGGAACCGGCTCATGATACACCCCGTAGATCGGAAGTATATTTTCGTGCTCCAACTTTGCGGCAGCTCGCGCTTCGCGAAGGAAACGCTCACAGGCGCGGGAGTTCCCGATCAAGCCCGGAGCAATCATCTTCAATGCTGCATGTCGTTTCAGATCAGGGTCCCATGCCTTGAAGACAATTCCCATTCCCCCGATGGCAATAACCTCCAGCAATTCATAGACCCCAAGGTGCCCAAGCATTCCCGGTGAGCCATCTCCCGGATCAACAAAATCCTGCCAGCATTCGTGTTGGGGGCTCAAAATTTCGAGAGTCCCGGACTGCGTTTTTACCATTTCGACTAAACCGGACACCTCAGGCGAATGTGAGACCGGCTTGAAACCACTCCATTCATCAGTGGAGTCATCCTGCTCCGGAGTCAGAGACGGTTCGATCTCCTCCAACTGACTTTCAAATGCGAGTGACTCTTCGCTGGAGAGCTGACCGGACAGCCAGGCATCAATATCAGGTTCCTCCGGAATTCGCGACGACATAGTTCACCCTTAATCTAGCCGGGGCGACTGTCACGATTTCACAATTTTTTCCGGATTCGTTCAGACCCCGATCAGCATTCTATCCGGATTTTCGATACAATCTTTAACCCGCACCAGAAAAGTAACCGCCTCTTTTCCATCTACAATTCGGTGATCGTAGCTCAAAGCGAGATACATCATCGGGCGAATTACCACCTGACCATCCACTGCAACAGGTCGCTGCTGAATGCTGTGCATACCAAGTATCCCGGACTGAGGCGGATTGAGGATTGGAGTACTGAGGAGAGATCCATAAATGCCACCGTTGGTGATTGTGAAAACCCCTCCCTGCAAATCTTCCAGAGAGATAGCCCCTTCCCGGGCCTTCGTCGCATAGGCAATTATATCCTGTTCGATCTCAGCAAATGACTTGGAATCACAATCTCGAACCACCGGCACAAAGAGTCCTTTGTCTGTCCCAACCGCAACTCCAACATCGAAGAAATGGTTTTGCACAATCTCATCGCCGTCGATTTGTGCATTGATTCCGGGAACAGCCTTCAATGCATCCACAACCGCTTTGATAAAAAACGACATGAATCCCAGCTTAACCCCATGTTTCGCAACGAAATCCTCCTGCACCCGTTTGCGCAGGGCCATCAAATTTGTCATGTCACACTCGTTGAACGTGCTGAGGATGGCAGCTTCCTGTTGCGCATTAACAAGGTGTGTTGCAATTTTACGCCGCAGAGGAGAGAGCTTTGTGCGGGTTGTGCGGTTTCCTGCCCCGACTACTTGCGTCGCCCCTGCTGCCGGAACAGATGATTGAGTGGCTGTACTTTTTCCGGACTCCTGACTGGTTGCACCAATAACATCTGATTTCGTTATCTTTCCTGCGGCTCCCGTACCTTTCACATTCGATAAATTAATCCCCTGCTCGTCTGCTATTTTACGGGCAACCGGAGTAGCCTTGATTCTGTCTTCTTTTTCTTCCGATGAAGAGGATTCCGTTTCTTCCTGAGGAGTTTCATCGGGAGCATTTTCCCCGGCGGAATCATTCCGCTCCGAAGTTCCCTCCGGAGCTTCCCCCTCTTCTATCGAAGCCACGGCCGCACCAATTTCCAATTCGTCTCCCTCACCTGCAAGGTGCTTCAGGATACCGGCTTTATCCGTTTCGAGCTCGGTCGATATTTTATCAGTTTCAATCGTTAAAATCACTTCGCCGGCATCGACATATTCGTTGTCAGCTTTGTGCCATGTCCCAAGGGTGGCAGATGTGATGGATTCCCCAACTGAGGGAATTTTAATTTCGTGAGCCATTTGTGAAAAATATTACTTGTTGAAAGCTTCTTCGATGAGGCGCTGCTGCTCCATCTTATGAATCGTTTTCGAGCCTGTAGACGGACTTGCGGCAGTATCGCGTCCCGCATACCGAACTGAATGCTCTGTCATTTTTTCCAGGCGCGGTCCCACGAAAGTCCACGCCCCCATATTAAGAGGCTCCTCCTGACACCATACCCACTTCGTCGCATTTCCGTAACGCGAAACGATCTGCTCGATGTGACTGCCCCAGAACGGGTAAATCTGTTCCAATCGAATAATGGCAACATTTTTGATCTCGTTTTTCTTCCGGTAGTCGTCAAGCTCGTAGTATACCTTTCCGGAACAGAAAATGAGACGACTCACATTTTCCGGATCTTCGCGTGTGTCATCGAGCACTTCATGAAAAATCGTCCCTTCACCAAAGTCCTCGATTTTCGATACACAGGAAGGGTGTGTCAATAGACTTTTGGGGGTCATGATCACCAGCGGTTTGCGAAACTCACGGGCAACCTGGCGGCGCAACACATGAAAATACTGAGCTGGCGTTGTCAGGTTGCATACTTGCATATTCTGCTCCGCACAAATCTGGAGAAATCGCTCCAACCTGGCACTGCTGTGTTCGGGCCCCTGTCCTTCATAGCCATGAGGCAACAGCATTACCAAATCACTTCTACGCTGCCATTTCGACTCCGCAGAACTGATAAACTGATCGATAATAACCTGCGCACCGTTCGCAAAGTCGCCGAACTGAGCCTCCCATAACACCAGAACATCTTCGCATGTCATTGAATAGCCGTATTCGAATCCAAGGACGGCGAATTCCGACAGGTTGCTGTTGTAGACCCACAATTTCTGAGTCTGGTCATCGGAAAGGTGGTTTAGCGGAGTAAAACGCTTTCTTGTCTCCGGGTCATAAAGCACGGCATGGCGGTGGCTGAAAGTCCCCCGCCGACAGTCCTGCCCTGACAGACGGACCGCAACGTCCTCCTTGAGAAGCGAACCGAAAGCAAGTGATTCGCCGAGAGCCCAACTGATTCCCTGCCCCGTTTCGACGGCCTCCCGGCGCGGCTTGATAAAGCGTTTTTCCAGCTTTTCATTGACCGAAATTCCCTCGGGAATGGTGGAAATTTTCATCCCGATATCCCTCACCACTTCGATTGGCACGCCGGTGGGGACAGGCTCATGAGAAAACTCCGGCTGCGGCTCGGGCATCTCCTCCGCCATCTGGTGCCCTTCGCCCTTTTCTGTGGCAGCTTCCAATTCGGCATGCTCGCTGTCGAGCTTTTCCTGGTATTCGTTTTCAATCGCGTTGGCCTCTTCGTTGGTGAGATCGCCCTTCCGAATCAGTTCATCCCGAAACACTTTCAAGGGTGTATCCTGTTGGCGGATTTCCCGGTATGTTTGCGGCAGAGTGAATGCCGGCTCATCCCCCTCATTGTGTCCGTGCCTGCGATAGCAGACTATATCCACAACTACGTCACGACCGAAAACCTGCCGAAACTCCAATGCGAGCTCCGTCACGAAGAGCACGTCCAACGGTGAATCCCCGTTCACATGGAATACAGGAGCCTCGATTGTTTTTGCCACGTCAGTGCAATATACAGAAGATCGTGCATCTTTCGGAGTTGTCGTGAAGCCGATCTGGTTGTTGATCACAAAATGCACGGTTCCACCAGTTCGATACCCGAGCAACTGAGACAGGTTCAACGTTTCCGCGACACTCCCCTGCCCTGCAAAAGCAGCGTCCCCATGGATCAAAACAGGAAGGACCTCGCCCCGTTCAACGAAAGAGTCGCGTAATTGTGGATCGCGCAAGCGTTGTCGTGCCCGCGCCTTCCCCTCGATGACCCCGTTGACGGCTTCCAGGTGGCTGGGGTTAGCACCGAGATGCAAACGAATATCATGGCCGTCGTAATCCAGATCCGACTCAAAACCGAGATGATACTTCACATCACCGTCCCCGGCGACCAGGTTTGGAACATAGTTTTCCGAAAACTCATAAAGAATCACTGTCAGCGGCTTTCGAAGCAAATTCGCGAGCACATTCAGTCGCCCCCGGTGCGCCATCCCCATTACCATCTCATGAACACCGAAACGGGGGAAACTCGCCACCATGCCGTTGAGTGCGACCATTAGAGAATCCCCTCCTTCCAATGAAAACCGCTTCTGTCCAACGTATTTTCTATGAAGAAACTTCTCGAAAAGCTCCGCCTCAGCGAGCCAACGCAGCGCGTTTTTCTTCGATTCTATTGAAGACTCAGGAGCATGAACTCGTGCTTCAATTTTCTCCTGCAACCAGTCGCGAACATCCGGCGTCTGGATGTGCATGAATTCGAAGCCGATCTTGCTACAATAAATGTCCTTTAGTTCATCGATCATTTCCCCCAGTTTCATCCGCTTACCCGCGCGGAAAAACTGAGTTGAAACTTCCTCGTCGAGGTGCTCCGGCTTGAACCCCAGGTGCTCAAGACTCAGCAACGGTTGTTCCGGAGTCACCTGCTCAAGCGGGTCGGTCCACGCAGCGGTGTGACCGAGAGATCGATATTGATGCACCATCGACACGATTCGTGCCCGTGTCGCGATATCCAACCCATCGACGATCTCGGCTCCCGGGTCCGCCAACAACGCTTTTCCACCTCGCGGAGACGGTTGCGTCAGTCCCAGTTCGAACCCCTCAAAAAAACTTGCCCAGGATTCGTCAACGGAATCAGGATCGGATTTCCAATCCGCATATTTCGAATCGATCAATTCGGCATTAGCGCGGACGGATATGGAATGGCTCATGGCTCGTGAAAAAACTCGCAGGTTGTAAAATGCAGTAGTCTCGCTTGCTTACCGGACACTGGCTAGGGAAAAATCCCTGACACCCTTACTAATTTCTGAAAAACTAGACCAAAGGCGCGAGGCCCCGCCCGGCGAATCTTCACTTTATCAAATTCGCCCTTTTTTTGAAACTCTTGCGTCGCCCTTGCCCATTGCAAAATCACTCATTAGAATCAGCGCTGACTTGATAACAAGAAATCACCTTCATCGCTCGGGGTTCTCTCTCCTGGAGCTTCTGATGGCAATGGCGCTTTTCGCCATTGCAGCGGTGAGTCTTGCCAAAGCAATTAACCTGATCAGCCTCACCGTATCGGAGTCGATCGAAGACGCTGAATTGCGGGAGCAGATGAGAGCCGTTCTCCTTGAGGTTTCAAGAGATCCCGACCTGCGGGAGGATTCAAGAGAGACCAATCCGAACGAGATGGGCCTGTATTTCCGAATAGATATTGAGCCGTTGGAACTGGAGAATCAGGAAGGAGAGCCACTTTCCAATCTGTTCACGGTGCGCGTCACCGCCTTCCGGAAGACTCAACCCCGTGGAGCTGAGGAAATCGACTATGCGGAAACTATCGTCTATCCCGGTTTGTTCTGATGAAACCACCCGCCGAACCATCCGCTCCCGGCTTCACACTGCTGGAATTAATGCTCTCAGTGGCGGTTTTCCTTCTTCTCATGACTGCTGCCTTTTCCCTCGTTGGGGCAACTTCGGAACTGATGACTGAGGTGTCAGAATCACAGAATGCATCCGCAGTTCGGATTCGTTTTGCCGAAGTATGTCGAACGGCATTTGAAAATACGACGGACGTTTCCTCACTGGAATTCCACTATGAAGAACGCTCGAAAGGAACAGATACCTTTCTTTCTCTAGTCAATACTCCGACCGCGTTCGATTTTGGAGTCAATCTTCAGGACGAGATAGACCGGGTAGTTATTGCTGCAGAAATTCGTCCGGACGGTTTTATTCGATCCGGGATCTACTACATGACTGCTCTCGATTTCGAAGAGGCGCAGCAAAACAGTTTTGAAAGGATTCAGGCACCCTACATTGAGCTGATTCCCCGCATGAGGCAGCTAACCTGGCGGTTTTACAACGCCAGGACAAGAGAATGGGAACCCACCCTCGATGGGGGAATCGATCCCTCCCTGGTGGAGTTAACGATCCAGATCGAAGGAGATGCAGCCCCTCTTCGAAGCGTCTTTTTCTTCGTAGGAAAAGGTGGAGATTCTGATTTTCCCGTTCGCCGGTCCGGCTCAGAAACAGCGGAAGATGACGATTCGGACGATGAAAGCGATGATCCATGAAGGCATTCCCCACAAACCATCTGAAATTGCGGGGAGCCGCACTGATGGCAATTCTCTGGATCGTTGCCATTCTGAGCATTGCCGTTTTCTCTGCGACGCAGTTTTTGTTTATCGAATTGGAGTCTGAATCGAACGCTTCCTCAATTTTCCGGGCTGAACAACTTGCTGACCAGGGAATCGCTCTGGCCGCTCACCCGAATACGAAACAGGGGGATCCATTGCTGACACAGCAGATTTCTGATACGGAGTCCTTCTTTGCCCGGATCAGTAGTGAAGGTGAACGCCTCAACTTGAACGCCCTGCTCGAAAATCCCGAGGACGACCGGATCGTTCTTGACGAACTCTTCACTCGCTGGGGCCTTCGCTTCGATGAATCACAGGAAGTGGTCGATGCCTTGATTGACTGGGTAGACGAAGATGACGAGCCCACTAACAGTGGCGCCGAAAAAGATCTCTATCTGGGGCTGGAGCGAACCAATCAGCCCTTCAACCGCCCCTTCGAAGTCCTGGAAGAAGCGGAAATGGTCTACGGATTTCAGAGGGTAATCGCTGCCAATCCCGATTGGAAAGAGGCCTTCACCCTGATGAGTTCGGGAGCACTGGACTTGAATGAAGCCCCTGCAGAACTGATCGTTGTCGCCTGCGAGTGCGGCGAGGCGGCTGCAGAACAGTTGGTCGAAATTCGCAATGGGTTCGATGGAATTCGCGGCACACTGGATGACGAGCCCTTCGGTGATGTTGAAACGGCCCTTCAAATTCTGGCAGTACCTACCGGCTTTGAAGAAAGGATAAGCGCCAGAGTCTCTGTAAAAGACGAAGCGAAGCGACTGGTTTCGGTAGGAAGGTTCGGGACAATAGCGGTTGAAAGGATCGTGACCGTTCAATACACTGGCGACCGGGGAGAAATCCGGCAATGGAAGACCCGGAGAGTTGAATGAAGCGTGAGCAGTCAGACTGGGCCTATCTGAATGATCGGTCGGGGAGATATTGGTACCACCTCAAGGATGGGAATCGTATTGCTGTGGACTCTTCCGACAATCCTCGCGCTCCCCAGCGGGCAATCTATGCGATACCGACAAACGATCTCGTTTCACATCCTCACTGGATCAGCAGCAAGGACGAGGGTATTATCTCCGAAGTTGTTGCGGTAGAAAACGAGAAACTCGGAGTCAAGCCGGAACTCGGCCCCGGACGTATCGCCGATTGGCGAACAGTGGAAACAAACGGATCCCGTACCCTGGTGCAGTCAGTGGCAATCCCCTGGAACTTCGAGGGACTCGTCGATGGTCCGACAGAGTTTGTAGATTTCCTCCCCCAGTATTCTCTTTACCCCCCTCCGGAAAATGCCGTCGTAATTTGGCGTGAGAACAACGGTTGGGTTGTAGGCTACTCACGCGGGAAGCAATGGGCCCATGTTCAGCCGCTTGGAAATGTTGATGTCAGTTCCCTCGCCGGGGAAATTGAACTCACTTTGATGGAGTTATCGGCGAAGGAGATCATCGAAAAACACGAAAGAACCATCGTCTGGGAACCGGACGAAACGGAACTCCTCGAATCGCTCACTTCATCCAGCGACGTTCCGGTAGCATTTCGCCCCCGCCCTTCTCCCGCCGCCCCCGGCGACTGGGACCTTGAACCCCACGAAATCACTCAGCGAAAAATCGAGAAAGCAAAACAGCGCCGTGGCATATGGATCGGCATTCTTGCCTGCTTTTTCGTTATGCTGCTGGTCGCAGCTGCCTTTCTTCACATCAGACTCCTGGAATCGGAAAACAGAAGTCTGGAAAAAAAGATAGCTGCAAACAGAGAAGATGCAGACCGAATCGAACTTGCGCAGGAGCAGTGGTATACCCTCAGCCCCGCAGTCGATCCGCAACGAAATCCGATCGAACTTTTTCACCGGGTTTCCACGCTTCTGCCTGAGAAAGGGTTTCGGCTCACTGAATTTCAGTATCAGGGATACCGCACACTCCTCATTGAGGGAGAAGGTGCCAGCATGGCAAATGCTCTCCAGATCAAAGGGGCTCTCGAGAAAGCCGAAAACCTGACCGACTACGAGTGGGAAATCGGACCGCCGCGAACAAAAAACGATCTCATCGAATTCGATGCCTCCGGCGTCTACAAATTTGCGACCCAAACTGACCAGTGAAAAAGAGCGAAAAACGACTTCTTTTTATTCTGCTGGGACTGGCCCTGCTCGGTGCAGTCGTGATTTTCTCAAACGTTTATTTCGAAAAACGGGACGCACTTCGAAGTGAACAGGAAAATCTGGCTGCAGAGTGGGAGGAAATCGAAATTCTTTTCGAAGAACGCGAACTTTGGGAGATGAGGGCAAACTGGCTCACGGCCAATCAGCCGAAATACACATCGTCCGATCAGGTCGCTAATGAGATTTTTGATATCGCTCAGGCGAACGGAGTCAAAGGAGTCGAAACCTCAAAGCGGGTCCTGATACCGATCGACGAGGAGGTATCCCCCCACTACATCCAGGCCGGGGTATCCCTGCAGGCCAAGGGCGCTCTTCCCGATGTCCTCAGGTGGATCTATGATCTGACCCGTCCTGAAACGTTCCGGGTCGTTCGAAATCTTTCCCTCGCTCCCGATAAGGAGGATCCTGAATCCATCATTGCGAAATTTGAACTGCTCCGCTGGTATGCCCCGAGAAACATATGATCACGCGCTTCTTTTTCTTCCCGGCTCTACTCATAACGGCCTCCTCCACCTCCGCAGTGGAAGGTCCTGCTGAGGAAGCACTGCCGACCAGCTATCCGGTGACTCGTTATTCTTCCATTTGGGAAAACTCCCCCTTCAACCGGGAAGTGATCAAACCTGTAAAGACAAATCTTACGAACAACTTTGGTAGGAACATGGTTCTTCAGGGATTGATAATTGACAGCCAGCAAGGTCCGATCGCTTACGTGTTCGACAGCAAAGAAAACAAGACAATACGTATTACCTCCCAGGGCAGCAACTACGACCTACCCTATACGATTGTCAGTGCTGACAAACAGGCAGATCCCAAGGGAACTAAAGTGATCATCACAGACGGGCAGGAAGAAGCTGAAATTACCTACGAAGAAAATGCTCTCACTGCCTCCATTCGTGCGCCGCAACAACAGGCACGCTCCGACAATCGAAAACAACCGCCTGCGGGCAATGCCGCTGCCCGTGTGAGGGAACAACAGCAGCGAAACCAGGAAGCCGCGAAACGCGCCCAACAAAATTCCGGGTCCTCACCGGCTTCGCGCCCCGCACCTCCCGCATCTGCTCCCAAAAAGCCGGAAAACGTCGACCCACTCGACAAGATCGACGACGCCCCGCGCCGACGAAGCGTTCCTCTTCCGAAAGGTGTAGGAGGCAACTAGCCTTTTCAATTCCCGTTACTCATATGAGAACTCCACTTCTAATCTCGTTCTGTTTCCTGCTGCTGGCTGCACTCACCCTGACCGCTCCCACCGCAAATTCGCAGGACAACACTCCCAACGGAACACCACTGACCACGGACGTTCAGTTTCCTAACATTCCGATTCCCCAAATCCTTCTTGAATACGAAAGATGGACGGGAAAAAAAGTAATCCGGGATTCCAACATCCAGGACAAAACCCTTTCTATTATCACATCCGGCAAACTTACCTACGCCGAGGCTGCCGACTTTGTCGAAAAAAGCTTTCTGCTGAACGGATATGCCATCATTCCGACGGAGAATCCCACCCAGCTCAAAATCATTGCCTACAATACTGACAAAAAAATTACGAGCGAAGGTGCTCCCATCTTCACACAACCATTTGAGATTCCCGAAACCGAGCAGGTTATCACCTACATCATGCCGCTTACCTATATGACATCGGAAGCGGCCGCTGAAGTCTTCGCCAGCATAGTGGAGCTTCATCCCTACGGAAAAATCACGCCACTGCAAAACGCATCCGCTGTTGTTATTACAGAAAACGCCCCCGTCGTTCGACGACTCATCGAGCTGCGGGACCGGCTCGACGTCAGTCCGATTCGAACCGTGAATGAGTCATTCCAACTCGAACGGGCCAATGCAGAGGAAGTCGTGGAGGCACTCATCGATATTCTGGAACTCGATCAGGATGCCCCATCCTCAGGATCAGCTCCCGGTTCCGCCCCCCGGGCCGGAGGACAGCAGCAACGAAATCCCGTCGCCGCTGTCGCAGGGAATGAAGGGACCTCATCGATCCCGTCACAACGGGGAAGTTCCAATTTCGCTAAAGCTTCCGCTCCCAAGCCCCGCGTACGGGCGATTCCCCGCGCCAATCGGGTCCTCGTCGTCGCGACGCCTCAGGACATGGAATACGTCACCAGCATTATCGAGCATCTTGATGCTCCGGTCGAGGCAGCCAGCTACATGCGAAGAGAACTGAAATATATGTCTGTCGGCGACTTTCTTCAAATCGCGAGCAACGTCATTACGCAAATCAGCAGTGGTGAAGGCGGACAAGGACTCGGCGCCAATCAGGGACAGTTGAACAATCAGAACAACACCCAAAACAACAATAACCGTTTCGGGAACAATCAAAACAACAACAGTTTCAACAACCAGAGCGGCATTGGAAATAATTCGGGAAGCGGCGCTACCGGAGCACTCGGCAACGCGGGCACCGATCAGGCGATGCCGCCGCAATCTATCGTCATCGATAAAACGCTTCTCGTGGCTGACAACGTTCAGAACGTTCTCATCGCGTCGGGCCCTCCCGAACATCTCCGCCGGATCAATGATCTCATCGACGAGATGGACTGTAAACCGCAGCAGATTCAAATCTCTGCTGTGATTGCACAGTTAACGCTTGGAGACGATTTCGATTTCGGGGTCGACTTTCTACGCAGTCTGGACAACTTCGGAAACGGAAACAACCCCGGTACAGCCGGGTCTTTTGCCTCGCGCTCAGGAACCTCTCAACCGCTCATTGATGTCGCGACGCTGACAGATCCCAACAATCTGATCCCTGCAGCAGCCGGATTAACGATGTATGGGCAGATCAACAACTATACGGATGCCTTTCTCAGCGCGCTCGAATCAACGAACAAATTTCAGGTTCTCCAGCGCCCGACGGTTTATACGGTGAACAATCGTCAGGCCACTATCGAAACAGGTCAGCGAATCGCTGTTCCGCGAAGCACGCTTTCCTCGCTGGATGTTGACCAGGGAAACAACAATCAGGTAGTTACGGCAAACATCGATTTCGAAGACGTTGTTCTCCGTATCGACGTGATCCCCCTGATCAACGCTGACGGTGAAATCACCCTGCAAATTCAACAGCGCAACGACGACATCGTCGGCAGTACCGTCATCGGGAACGATCAGATTCCCACTATCGGCACACAGGTCCTCGGCACAACCGTAATGGTTCAGGACGGCGGAACCGTCTTGCTCGGAGGCTTGATTTCAGAGGACGACCGCAAAAATGAAAGCGGACTTCCCCTCATGTCCAGCCTGCCCTTTCTGGGCCGTGTTTTCGGATCCACCCAGCAAAACGTCGCGCGACAGGAGCTCATGATTTTCATTCAGCCCAAAATCATCAACAACCATTCTGATTACACGCGGGTAGACGAAGACATGAAAATGCGGACGCAGATGGCGCCGAATGTCCAGGATTTCGCCAACGGTACAGATGACAACATCGACGTCTTCGAATCCCAGGATTTCCAGTCCGCCGAGAAGCGAATCCACTTTTTCCGTGATCTCTTCCGCAAAGTGAACAAAAAGCAGAGAGTCGAACCGGCGCGGAACCGACCGTCCGTTCGGGCCGTTCCGGTCGGAGAATAGAATGCTACTCGAAAGGAAACATCGGTCGACGCCGATGTTTGTAGTTCAGCTCGCGCATGTTTGCCCGTGTCACACCGGGCGAATCGACGTGGATAAACCCACCTCTTGCAATCGGCTCATAGGCCGCC
Source organism: Verrucomicrobiales bacterium (assembly GCA_022361255.1). GTDB lineage: Bacteria > Verrucomicrobiota > Verrucomicrobiia > Verrucomicrobiales > DEV007 > Arctic95D-9. The sequence continues at coordinate 18,894 of JAKSBG010000242.1, read as the reverse complement.
ATCGGTGCGATCACGCCTTTGGCGACGATCATTTGAAATCGTTCCGGATCGACTCCGAAGCTTGTCAGCTGTGATAAACTGAACGGTGCCATCCGCCGGGTTGTCGCCATCACGGTGAGTCGTTCGTCCATCGTTTCCAGAATCGCTGTTCTCCCCTGATCAAAATCGGAGAAGCCTCCGTGTCTCGCTTCTTTTTCGAAGAACAAACCGTCGTGAAGAGACACCACACGAAAAGTAGCTTTGATAGGATCCTCTGCGTCCCCTACTGCGATTTCCAACTCAGCTCCCGCGCCTGCCTCGTCAGCCCGCTCGACGGACAGAGCGTCGCAGAGAACAACGAACCCCTGACCCCGCCCGTAGCGCACCCAGGAGTTTGCAATCGCCGTGCTATTGGCCGGCGAACCACCGCCGACGTTGTCCCCCATGTCGAGCAGAACAACGGGCGAAGCCCCCTTTCCAGCTGCTTGCCTCACAGCTTCGTTCACGGAAAGAAAAACGGGTTCGTATTTCTCGCGGTCTGTTTCCATTTCAGCGGCGAGGCGACTTGCCATTTCGGTGGCAAAATCACGATCTGCATCCACCACAGCAATCACAGATGAGCCCATTTCCGGAACATCCGCGTACGGGAATCCAAGAACGAGAGAATGAGAGAGCACCCCTGCCGCACTGGAGATTTCAGCACAGCGACGATAAAGATCCAGCATCGGCTCTTCTGCCGTATTCTGACTCTGTATATTGATAGCGAGAGAAGGAAAAGCCGCGTCCTGAACCGGAACGACTTCGCCCGAAAGAGTTCTCGCCATGAGTTCAGCAGCCTTTTTCCCCGTCTCTCGCTGATCGAGGTGAGGATTCGTTGCGTAGGCAATTAACGCCGTCGTCGACTCAACCATGAGCGGGGAAACATTAGCATGCAGGTCCAAAGTCGCGATAAGCGGTATGTCAGGGCCTATCAATTTGCGAACTTCCGCCAGCCAGACACCATCCGCATCGAGTGCATTTTCCGCCACCGTTGCACCGTGAGGTGCCGCAAGAATTCCGTGGATTTCACCGGCCTTCTGAATTCCCCTGACCATTTGTCCCCGGAGATCGTCGAATGTATCCGCTTCTATCGTCCCGTAAGGAAGCGCACGCGCTGCAAAAATCGGAACCGCCTCGATTCCCGCCTCTTCCAGCCCTTCAAAAAAACCTCCGATTTCATGAGGAGCATGGGCCATTCTCTGCCGCACCCCCTCGCCCTCAGCGATAAGATCAGCGGCAAAATCAGGCCACGTCGTTCTCCCTTCAACAAAAGTGTTTGATTCGTGAAGAAGTCCGACAATACCCACTCGTTTCATGACAAAAACGTGTCGACCTAACCCCGTCAAGCGAGCCATTCAACAGGGTTGGCTTGGCAACACAACCCTGTTCGGCCCCTATCTGGCTATACTCGGGGAGTGATCCGCTTGCGGCGCACCCACTCCCGGGATTCCTCATCTATCGAAATTCCCTGTCGATAGATATTGATCAGGATCCCAACAGAGAGAAAGGCGATCACGAGCGACGATCCACCGTAACTGACAAACGGCAAGGTAAGTCCTGTGTTCGGGAGAATTGACGTTGCCACGCCGATGTTGAGAAACGCCTGAAAGCCGATGTAACCGACCAACCCTATGGAAAGCAGCATTCCAAATCTGTCAGGAGCATGAAACCCGATAACAAACCCGCAAATAACGAGTGTGATAAAAGCAATCACCACCAACAAAGTGACTGCAAGCCCCATCTCCTCACCGATCATCGGAAAGATAAAGTCGGTATGAGCGAACGGCATGTAGAGCATTTTCAATCGCCCTTCACCCACACCTCTTCCGTCGAGTCCACCCGATCCGATTGCCATCAGAGAAATCCATTGCTGGAACCCCGCTCCGTAGCGGTGCGCCTCCAGATCAAGAAAAGCCATGATCCTCTCGAGACGATCCGGTGCGTAACTGAGCATTCCGATAAACCCTGCTACTCCGGTCATTGTGAGACCCGTCAAATACTTCCAATCCGTACCCGCCACGAAGAGAACAAGAAAGGTTGTCGCAGTCAGAACAATCGTAGACCCGATATCAACCTCAAAGAGAATCAAGCCGATGGGAATCCCCACAATCGCGAGCGGAAAGGCAAAGCCGCGTAAAAGGTGGCGTCCGCTGTCTGGATGGCGGCTGAACCACCAGGCGAGAAATACGACGACCGCGATTTTTCCAAGCTCTGATGGCTGAATCTGAAACGGTCGGAACCCGATCCAGCGACGTTCCCCATTGATTTCAAGACCAACGAATGGAACAAAGCAAAGCGCCAGGAGAAAGCAAACTCCGACAAAGATCATCCAATTATTGCGGCGCCAGAAACGGTAGTCACAGCGCGCGGCAAATACACAAACGGCAATCCCGACCGCGAGCCAGACGGCCTGCCTTTTTGCTTCCCGGTACCCGTTTTCGGCATCAGCATCTGCACTGAAAATACAGGTACTGATGAGCATGACCACGCCGACAATAACGAGGATGGATACAGCGGAAAGCAGAAAGAAGATTGATTTTCTGTGCATAGCAGGATGAAGCTTAATTCTGCGGTTAATTGGAGGCGGGAACCTTCAGTTTCTGACCAATTTGAAGAGTTTCCGGTCGGGTAATCCCATTCACACTGAGAAGCTCTTTATAAGAAACATTCAACTTGCGGGCAATTGCCCAGGCAGTGTCACCCGGAACCACTTCGTAGGACTGTGCCCTCGACGGTGCTGCAGGAGCCGTTTTCGGTGCAGGCGCACGACCTGCCGCCGGTTTGGCCAATGCAGTTTTGTCAGGAACATTGAGCCATCGTCCGGGGTACAGTTCGTTGTCAGAGATGATGGAATTTGCGCCTCGAAGAGCTTCGGGGCTGATTCCCAACTCTGTCGCAATCTCTACGAGGGTTTCCCCCGCTTGAACTTTATACTGGTTCCCTGCGGCTGGATCCCGACGCAACGGAGCGGCAGGCTTGGGGCGTGCCGTTGCCTCCACCGGAGGTTTTACTGCCGCAGCGGAGACACTCTTCTCCTGAGCAATCGCATCGCGATACGGACTTTTACTGGCGCTGCTGATCGTGATTCCGGTCGTTGCAGAAGCTTTGTCGACCATTTTAAACGCGACAATACCGGCAAAGGCGATCGCATGCAGAGCAAGAACGATCGTAAAGATTCGAGTGAGCCGCACGTCGGGTGTATCAAGATACCAGTCGTGTTCTTCGGTTATATTGGCGGCAAGCCGCTTTTTCGCGCGGGCCTTTCCCATCGGAGTGTTGCGCGAGCCTTTCGCCGTTCGGCGATTTCTTCTTTTATTGCTCATGATTTGTCGTTGGTTGTTGTTGGTTTGTCAGGAGAGGTGTTGTTGGACCGCCTCCCGAAATCTGTTGCCGCGTTCGACATATCCGGAGAACATGTCGAAGCTTGAGGTACCGGGCGAAAAGAGAACAACGTCTCCGCTGGTGGCCCACCTTGCTGCCATTGCCACAGCTTCCTCTACCGAGTCCGCTGTGTAACAATCGGCCGCATTTTCCCAAATCTGTGAAACTTTTTCGGCCGTTTCCCCGATGCAGATCACGTTTTTGACGGATGCACTGACGAGCCCGGTCAGCTCGCCAAAATCGAGTCCTTTTTCTTTTCCCCCACAGATTAGAACGACGGGAGAATCCTGCCCGCGAAGCGCGCTCTCAAGCGAGTGGATATTTGTGGATTTTGAATCGTTCACCCAGATCACACCATCCTGTTCCGCTATGGCTTCGCAACGATGTTCCGGAGGGCGGAATGAATCGATCGAGTCGCTGACCCGGGCACGATCGAGCCCGAGTCGGTCCCCCACCGCGAGAGCCATCATGACGTTCTCAGCATTGTGTAGTCCGTGGAGTGCGGAACCGCGAAAATCGTAGGAGACGTCGCTCGAAGCCACTAGAATTCTTCCGGATTCGTAATAGTAGTTCCCACCGGTTTCGAAAGCGGAAAAGGTAACTGCATCTGCAATCGGTAGCGCGTCCTCTTTCTTCACTATCGCAGTGGAGCCGTCGCCATGGTTCTCGAAAATTCGCATCTTTGCCGCCCGGTAATCTTCCAGAGCGGAATACCGGTCCATGTGGTCAGGGGCAAAATTGGTCCAGATTGAAACAGTTGGTTGGAACGTGCGAATCGTTTCCAACTGAAAGGAACTGACCTCAAGTACAATCCAGTCATAGGCTACTCCGGAACCGACCGCTTCGCTATAGGCATACCCGATATTTCCCGCAGCAACTGCTTTGAGTCCGCAGCCGTTCAGCATATGTGTAATGAGTCCGGTCGTGGTCGTCTTTCCATTAGTTCCTGTGATCGCAATGACAGGAATCCTGCTCTGCTGCCAGGCGAACTCAATTTCGCCGATCAAATCACTGGAAACATTCCGGAATGCTTTTCCAATCGGCCAGCGCTCATCGATTCCGGGACTGATGACAGCCAGATCAAAACGCTTCTCCGGGGAAAGTGCTGCTTTACCGGTCGTTAGAACTACACCCAAAGCCGCAAATTTTTTCACAGCTTCGGCAAGCTCTTCAGGATCGCCACTGTCATACGCAGCCACGGACGCACCACAGCCAAGCGCAAGAGCAGCGGCAGCAAGTCCACTTCCCCCTGCGCCGAGCACGGCAACATCTTTCCCTTCCAGCTTCATACTTATCGGAGTTTCAAGGTCATCAGGCCAATCATCGCAGCGATAATCGAGATAATCCAAAAGCGGTTGATCACCTTGCTCTCTTCCCACCCCAGCAATTCGAAGTGGTGGTGAATCGGTGACATTTTGAAAATTCGTTTCCCGGTGAGCTTGAAGCTTGCGACCTGAAGGATGACGGACATCGCCTCCATCACAAAAACGAAACCAATGACAACAAGGAGGAGCTCCTGCTTGCAGCAAATTGCGATCATTCCTAACATTCCTCCAATAGCAAGCGATCCGGTGTCCCCCATGAAAACTTTGGCCGGATGGCAGTTAAACCAGAGAAACCCGAGCCCCGCACCGCCGAGAGCTGCGCAAAAGACTGCGACTTCTCCGGAATATTGATGGTAAGGGATATGGAGGTGATCGGCCGCAATCTGGTGTCCTGCCAGATAGGCAAAAATGGCGTAAGCACTCGCAGTGGTTACGGTGCAGCCCGCAGCCAGCCCGTCGAGACCATCGGTGAGATTCACTGCGTTGGAGCATCCGACGATCACGAGCGGAAGAAGGACAAAAGTCAGAATTCCCATGTCTTCGATGACCGGGTATTTGATCGACGGAAAGAAGAGCTTGCGAATGTGCTCGCTGGTTTCCGGATTGAAATACAGGTAGCCAATCGCAATGAATGAAACAAGGAACTGCACGAGCAATTTGACCTTGCCCCGGACACCGACGGAGTTTTTTCTGGTAACCTTCAGATAGTCGTCCGCAAAACCAAGGGCTCCGGTAGTGATGGTGACGAAGATCAGGGTTTGAATAAATGGATTCGTCATCCGTGACCAGAGCACCACAGAAAGCAAAACCGCTCCGACAATGAGAATCCCGCCCATTGTGGGCGTTCCGGTTTTTCCACCATGAAGCTCGGCGAGCCGGTGAACCTCATCCTTCGTCCGGATCGGTTGTCCCAACTTGAGCGAAGTCAGCTTGAGAATAACACGACCACCGAGGAGTACGGAAACAAGAAACGCCGTGAGAGCCGCTCCGGCTGCGCGAAAAGTCTGGTATTGGAAAACATTGAAAAACTCCAGCCAGGTGGAGTTATCTTTCAGTTCGTGGAGGTAGTAAAACATGTCTAAATCAGTTGAGTTCCCCGATCACGTTTTCCATCGCAGCGGCTCGGCTGCCTTTCACGAGAACGAGATCATCAGGAGTGAGGAAATCCCGGAGAAATCCAGCGGCTTCCGAATGGCTGGAAAAGTGCTCACGTACTAGCAGGCCTTCAGCACCTTCATGAATGAGTTCAGCCTTATCGGAAACGGTGATGAGAGCATCAACCCCGGTCTCGAAAACTCGCTTTCCGAGTGCGAGATGCTCCGGATCAGCATGTTCACCGAGTTCGCCCATAAAGCCGAGAACGGCGACTCGCCGCCCTTTTACATCGGTATCGCGAAGAGTCTCCAGGGCAGCCCGCATCGAATCGGGATTGGCGTTGTAACTGTCATCGAGAAACGAAAACCCTCCGGCCTTCCTTTCCTGCAACCGGCCTCCTGTAAGCTCCGCAGTGCTCAGCGCAGACGCGATGCGGGCGAGAGGAATCCCCTCTTTCAATCCCACTGCCGCGGCGAGAAGCGAGTTCAAAACCATGTGCTTTCCGGAAACAGGGAGAATGACAGAAGCAGAGTCTCCCGATGAGTGAATCAGATCAAATCCGGCTTTTCCATTTCCTGACATTTTCACATTCCCGGCGCGAACATCTCCTTCCCCGATCCCAACTCCGACCAAATCGCAATGATCGGAAATTCGCTCTTTCACGAATCCGTAGAAGTCATCGGCCACAGGCATGACGCAATATCCCCCCTTACGAACCGCCATCGCGATCTCGGATTTCTCTGAAGCGATCGCCTCTCTCGTGCCCATGTTCTCTATGTGGGCTGTGCCGATATTCGTTATCACTGCAGCGTCAGGAGAAGCAATCTCGGCAAGCACTTCGATCTCGCCGGGATGATTCATACCCATCTCCCAGACACCAAAACGATCCTCGGCAGTGCCGGAAAGAATCGTTAGCGGGAGGCCAAAATGGTTGTTCAGGTTGCCTGCAGTCCGGTTTACATTTCCACCGGCTGAGAGAACGGCTCCGATAAAGTCCTTCGTTGAAGTCTTACCATTACTTCCCGTAATTCCGATGACGCGCAAGTTACCGGAGGCGCGCCGATGCTGAAGGGCAATCGCCTGCAGCGATTTCAGTGTATCTCGAACGTGAATCACGGCACCGGTGAATTTCTCCGTGGCGGCAGTCAGATTACTCACAATGACCGCTGCGGGATTTCGATTGCTGACGTCCTCGAGAAAATCGTGCGCATCAAACCTCTCGCCTTTAATCGCGAGAAACACATCACCATCAGCAACTTTTCGACTGTCAGTAACGAGATTCGAAACAATTGTATTCGGAGAGCCCTGGATCAAAGCACCGTCGGCCCACCCGGTGAGTTCGGAGAGAGATACAGGTCTCATTTCCCTCCCCTTTCCGCTTTTTCATTGATCACCCGGGAGGCGACTTTCCTATCGTCAAAGTCGTGGCGAACCCCATTGATTTCCTGGTAGGGTTCGTGCCCTTTTCCAGCGATCAAAACAATATCACGCTCGCCAGCAAGGTTGATTGCCGTCTCAATCGCCGATGCGCGATCCTCGACAGCTTCGTAATTGCTTCCCTGAAACCCTTTTTCCGCGTCAACAATGATTCCGGCGGGATCTTCGGTGCGAGGATTGTCCGACGTGAGCACACAATAGTCACTCCCCTCTTCAGCCGCGCGGGCCATTAGAGGCCGCTTTGTCACATCGCGGTCACCACCACACCCGAAAACAGTAATGATTCTCGCAGGCTCGAGAGCGCGCAGCGTTGAAAGCACATTACGCAAGGCGTCCGGGGTGTGTGCGTAATCGACAAATACGCGATACGAAATCTGGCGATTTCCGACAACCTCGAGGCGACCCGGAACCTGCGGGGCATTCGGCATTTTCGAGATCACTTCCCGGAGATTCAGTCCGACAGCGTAGGCCGATGCAATCGCCGCAACCGCATTGGAAACGTTAAAATCCCCGATCAGGGGAATCCGAACGAGGAACTTCCTTTCTTTGAAGGAAAGTGTAAAACTCGTACCGTTAAAATCAGACTTCAGGTCAGAAGCCCGAAAATCGGCGTTCGCCGAACGACCGTAGGTGAATTTCGTGAGGTTCTCAAAACGCTCTTTGTTGAGACGGTCACCAAAAGCGTCATCCACATTAATCAGAGCTGTAGATTTTTTTCGCGAATCAGCATCCATCATCTCGAACAGGACACGCTTTGCCCCGAAATATTCTTCCATCGTCCCGTGGTAATCGAGATGATCCTGCGTCAAATTCGCAAATACTCCCACATCGAACGGTACACCTTCGACACGCTTTTGTGACAACCCGTGAGAAGAAACTTCCATCACGGCGCCTCGACAGTCGTGATTGCGCATTTCCCGAAGCAGGCGGTGGAGATCGGGGGACTCGGGAGTGGTGTGAGGGGCATCTACGATACCGTCTCCGTTCGAATAATGTATGGTCCCGATCAGTCCGGCACGTCGCAAAATCGACTCCAGAAGGTAATGAATCAGAAAACTGGTTGTCGTTTTGCCGTTTGTCCCGGTCACACCAATAACGGGCATTTCCATACCGGGATGTCCCTGAAGGTTCGACGCAAGCCCCCCCATCGCGCTACGGGCATCCCTGACCTGAAGCCAGGTTACGGGGAACTCTGCGGGATTTGGTTTTTCAGAGATCACAGCAACAGCCCCGCTTTCTACAGCAGCGTCAACAAACTCATTTCCATCCGCCCCCAATCCAGTGAGGGCGCAGAAAACATCCCCCTCGGAGACCTTTCTGGAGTCGTAACTCACTCCCTTAATATCTAAATCGAGTGAACCGACAACGGATTTCACGTGAATCGAGTCTATAGCATCTTCCAATTTCATTCTCTTGCTGCCTCCCCGGTCACGCTGACCAGTCCGACACTTTCGGCCGGCTCAAGTTCCTCGGGGCGGTCCGGTTCTATACCGAGAATTTTCACCGCATCCACCGCAATCGCCCGGAAAACGGGAGCAGCGACAGATCCTCCATACACTTCACTGCCGTCTGCCTTGGGGTCGTCGATAACAACCAATCCCAGAAGCTCCGGGTTTTCGGCGGGGAAAAACCCCATGAATGAAGCGATATAACGCCCTTTCACGTAACCAACACCTTCGACGTGCTTTCTTGCAGTGCCGGTTTTACCCGCCACGCTGTATCCGGGAAAATCCCCTTTTGACCCTGTACCGTGGTCTTTCATTGCTTCCTCCATGCAGAGACGGACCTGTCGCGCCGCCTTTTCTGAAATCACCTTACGCGCGGCCTTCGGATCGTTTTTCACAATTTCCGAGCCTCTTTTTGCGGAACGAGTCCCTTTGATAATCGTGGGATGCCGGTAAACCCCTTTGTTAGCAATCACGTTACAGGCCGCCGCAATTTGAAGTGGCGTAACCGCTACCTCGTATCCCATCACCTGGCTGGAAAAAGAAGTCTGCGTCCACTCGCTGACCGGATATACCCGTCCACCTGTTTCTGCATTCAATTCAATTCCTGTCTTCTGACCAAATCCAAACTGCTGCATGTAATAGTGAAACACGTGTTTGTTGAGCGGACGGGCAACGAGGTAGGCACCGATATTGGACGATTTGGCAAACGCCATCTGAGACGTTAAAACCCCGTATGGGTGGTGATCCTTCAGCTCAAACCCGTCCAGATCAAAACTTCCCTGATGACAGTCCACCTGCATCGATGGAGTGGCCAACCCCCGGTCAAATGCCCCACCGTATCCGACAATCTTAAAAGTTGATCCGGGCTGATAGAGATCGGTCACCGCTATATTTCTCCGAACCGGATCTTTCCCGCGAATCCCCCTTCGAGTTGTGAGATCAAAGTGCGGACGGCTCGCCATTGCTAGCACTTCACCCGTCTCCGGACGCATCCAAATTACAGTGACCTTGGCAGGATCGTAGACGTCAATCACGGCATCCACCTCCCGCTCAACGATAGCTTGCAGCCCCATGTCTACGGTAAGATAAACATCATCTCCGGCTACCGGATCAACCTGCAATCCGCGGTACGCATGAATCTCCCGTCGTCGACTGTCTCTTTCACAATACCGGTATCCGGGGGTTCCCGTCATCACTTCGTCAAAGGTCTTTTCAATGCCGGATGCTCCAACCCCGTCGGCGTCCACATAACCAATCACCTGAGTCAGGGAGAGCGGGCTGGGATAATAGCGGCGATCCCCCTCCCGGAGATAGAGACCGCGCAATGCTTTCTCCTCAACGAGCTTTCTCAGTTTCTGCGCAAAATCATCTTCGACATTCTTTACCAACACAATTTCCCCGGTCTTTTTTCTGTGCAACTTCCGGGCCAACTCCTGCCTGGTCATTTGCAACACACCGGCCATCGAATCCGCGACATACTCCCGGTACCGGCTAAGCACCTCTTCGGGGAGATATTTTTTTCGCACCGCCTGGGGCGTCGTCTCCTCCAACCTGGCCAAGCCAATACATGCCAGCCCCGGATCACGCAGGTGGTGACAGTCAACCACAAGAGAATAAACGGTTTGGTTTCTCGCTAACAACTCTCCGGAGCGATCAAATATCCTCCCGCGATCCGCACGCAACACCTCTTTGTATTCATAATGGGATCGAGCCTTCGCCGAAAGTTCATCTCCGCGAAACACCTCAATATAAACCAGGCGCCCACTGAGAACGCTCAACAAAGCCACAACACCGAAACAGGCAATCACCATCCGGCGCCTCACTGAACCACCAACAGCACTCATTGCTCCCCTCCTTCTATGCGAACGGCACTGCCCTCTACGGAAACGGCTCGGCGGGGCACAGCAATAACCTCTTCGCTGGATTCGTCTTTATACGCCTTTCCCGCAGGAGCGATTTCAATGACTTTAGCGGAGTCAATTTCGAAGAGGTCACTCTGGACCCAGCGAAGACGCCGGCTAATCTCCTGACGATCATGAATCCCGGCGATGCGAAGCTCCCACATCTCAATCTTTCGATCCAGCTCAACCGACTCCTCTTCGAGCGCCCGAATCTCCTGCCCTACAAGAACATGCTCATTTCGCATCAGCACAAAACCCACACCGGAGGCAAGAAGGAGAACCCCCGCAAGCACAAGACGACACAAAGCGACAACACCAATCCCGTTGCGATACCGATCTTTCTTTTCCATCAAGTCAATTTCGAACAGCAATTCTCAACTTTGCACTTCTCGACCGTGGATTCCGTGCTACCTCCTCGGGATCCGCCACTACCGCTTTCCTGAACGGCAGGGTAAAGGCAAAATCCGGATTGGGCCGTGGCTCCGGCCATTCAGGCCGATCAACTTCAGGCAAACTTCTGCGCCTCATGAAATGTTTCACAATTCGGTCCTCCAAAGAGTGAAATGTTATTACGGCAAGCACGCCACCTGGTGACAACACCGACACCGCCTTCTCTAGCGCGATTTCCAAAACCTCCAGCTCACGATTCACTGCGATTCGAATCGCCTGGAAAACACGGGTCGCAGGATGCTTGCCACTCACCCTGGGAACAGCCTTCTCGACAAGAGCCGCAAGCTCCCCGGTCGTCCTGATTGGAGAGACCGCCCTTGCTTTTACAATTTCGGCAGCCACCCTCCTTGCCCGTCGCTCTTCACCAAACTCCCTGAAAATTCGAATCAATTCGTCTTCAGACCACTCATTAACGACAACCGCAGCCGAGAGATCCGAACGGTTATCCATGCGCATATCAAGTGGGGCATCCTCGCGAAAGGAGAACCCTCTCGTACCATCATCCAACTGACGCGAAGACACTCCGAGATCGAGCACAACGGCGTCAACTTTGTCTATTCCGTGGTGGCCCAGCAGGTCATCAACTTCCGCGAAATTTCCACGAACCGGGAGAAATCGATCTTCAAATCTGGATAGACGCTCGGTCGCGTGCTCGATGGCTGCTTCATCCTGATCACACCCGATGACGAATCCGCCATTTTCCAGAATCATACGGGAGTGCCCGCCTCCCCCCAAAGTGCCATCAAAAACCTGCTTTCCCTCGAGCGGCTCAAGCGCTTCCAGAATACGTTCGCCCATGATAGGCTCGTGATAAAAGTCCATTCGATCACTCATGAATCCTCCTGCATACAAATTTCGATAGCCAACTCCACCAAGCCGAAATTCGTCAGCTTCAGGATCAGCGGAGAGTATCAGCCCCCCGTCCTGTGACGCAACGCCCCGCGCCAGGTGCGTTGACTTGTCGTTTGCGAGGTCCAACCAGGGTTTGATAGGGATAATCATTGTCGATTGGTAATGACGGAAATCGTGTTGCGGTTACAGTTGTGACACATCGCCTTGTGAGCCTTATAATTTCTACAAATTTAGAAATAACTGCGGTGTTACTATATTATCTCGAAACTTCGCAAGGCAAGCTTAAATATTAAGATTTCTGAAATAATACGGAGTTTCCAAATTTCTCCGTTTTTTTGGCGTCCCGGGCATCTGCAGAATCTCAGGTTGCCGAATTTCTGTCATCTCCGCTTTTGGCACCCTGCTCCCGGATCAGTTATTCTGAGATTGAAGGCTGAGTTTTCCTCAACTCGACCAAACACACGGTTCCGTTTCGCTCTGGCTGCCGCCAACAATCATTTCGACCGGATATTTCGGAAATGTTTACTAAAAAGCTGGAGGCGTCGTAGAAAGAACGATATGCTGTGTTCACGATGAGTTCGATGCCCTCCATTGCCCGCCGAAAGCTTCTCGCAGCATCTCCATTTCTGCTTGGGTCGACCTTGACTTTTGCTGATCAGAAAAAGGCAGGAGGAGACAGCGTATTCGGCACGGCGAAAGCTCAGTCGCAGCTGTTGCCGATGCAGACGATTTTTAAAGGCGAGGCAAGATTCAAGGCAATCGTGAAGAAGGCGATCGATGAACGTTGGACAGAACTCCCCATTGGGAAACGGGTAATCGCCTGCGCCAAAGAACTGCACGGGCTACCCTATGAAAACTGGACTCTGGAAATTCACGATCAAATCGAATCACCGTCAGTAAATCTGAACGGACTCGATTGCTGGACCTTTTTTGAGCAATCGATGGGCCTGGCACGCATGTTGGGCATTGAAAAATCGGAATACACCCCTCAGGACCTACTCAGACAGATCGAATTCACCCGTTACCGCGGCGGAAACTGTTCCGGCAACTACCTGGAGCGAATTCACTACCTCGCGGAGTGGTTTTTTGAGAATGACGCTCGCGGAACCATTGAACATCTCACTCCCACCCTCCCGGGAGCGGAGCGCATCCATGGCCGCAAGATTTCAGAAATGACGACTCTATGGAAGAGTTATCGCTACCTTCGGATGAATCCCGAATTACGCGGACCTATGGGTGAAACGGAAACCCGTGTCGCTGCGATGCCCGTGTATCACGTACCTAAACAAAAGGTCGCGGCCTTGGAATCAGATTTGAGGGACGGAGACGTCATCGGGATCGCAACCAAATATCACGGCGGATTTTGTAGTCACGTCGGTTTGATTCACAGGACGGATGACGGAGTTGCCCGCTTTATGCATGCCTCCCGCGATTACAAAAAGGTTGTAATCGATAAGTCAATCTCCGGCTATCTGAACAAATACAGCAAACATGCCGGAGCGATTATTGGACGTCCCCTTGATGTCAGTGAGACGGTGACGGACTCTGAAACCTATCAGAAAAACCTGAAGAAGCTGATCGGCTGACACAGCAAACTCCTTCTCCCAATATGCTCGCACTTCTTGAACCCGATGTTGCTTTCCGCCTGATGGAGGTGATGTGCTGGATGCTCATCGCCCTGGGGTTACTCAAGCTGATCATCTATATCGTTGGAGAATTACTTCCCGGAGCCTACAGAAAGATTAAGTCCGATAAAATTCGGAATTTCATGACGGGAAAGGCGAACCGCTGGCTATTCGGACTTGGTGGTTTCCTCACCGCCCTCCTCGGCGCACTCTTCCTGATTCTCGCCCGCATTCTCTTCAACTTCCTGATGCAGGCTGCCGGTTGATTCCGCCTCCGACTCACATCCCTCTGCCTCTGGCACATCCTCTTCTTCAGGCCCCTCCCCTGAGGCCGTTTCCCCTCCAGGCCCGCGAGACCGACTCTCTTCATCTGCCAGCAATCCAGCCACCTCAATCTGTACTGCTTCAATCTCATCCAGTTTCAGCCCGGGATCCCCGACAATAAAAACCTCTCCGGAATCTTCGTGCTCGTAGAATAACAACCTCCTCGTTTCCGTCTCCTGCACGTCCGTGGGAATCAGCTTTTTCTTTCGCTCCAGCATGAGAGCCAGAATATATCTGGCGTTTTCAGTTTTTGGATCGTCCTCTTCAGTAAAACGCCGGAGCATCCCCTCAATCGAATTCTCATCGATTTTCTTTTCATCCTCCTCCTTCGCAGGCGCCTTGTAGGTGGACTTCCAGAATGAGAAAGGCTTGGGATCGATTTCATCACGCACCTTTTCCCAGGACTCAACGGCGTAGTCCCGCCGGATAAACCCGTCTGACTCCGGATCGTCAAATATGCAGGTATAGAATTCCTGCTCATCGGAAAATGCCTCACCGGTGAGTTCACACTGCGCCTGAGTTGCGCGAATTTTCCAATCGAGAATGATGGCCATAGTGAGGAAACAAAGGGCTATTGGAGGGGAAGCTGGCAGGTAGAACAGGATTTATTCTGATTCAAGCTCCGATCTCAACCGAATGAGAATCCCGAACCATTTTCCTTTTTCGGAATGGTGCTGCTAAGATGTTTCGCAGCTTCGGAATTTCACGATTCTGCCCACGAAACCAGAGAAGAACCACCCCGATCGCAGCAATCACAAAATTCGTGGACCATGCGGCGAGAAACGGACTGAGTCGGTCAATGTGGCCGAGAGCAATCACGGTTCCCCGCATCAGATACATGAATGCAAAAATAATAATTGCGCCTGTTACCCCTCCCATCACGCCACGACGGGAATACACGATCCCGAGCGGCGCTGCGACGAGAATCATGACAAGGCAGGTCAGAGGTTCCGCAAAGATATACCAGCGGTTTGTGCGGAACGGAGCCAGGCTGGTTCGATCCCGGTCTGCATTGGCGTTCAAATACATTGTGAGTCCGGCCATCCCGAGATATTCGGGATCTTGTGAAGAGCTGAGCACTTTCCAGGGGGTTTCACTCCAGTCATCAATCTCCAGGAGTTTATGCTGTGAAATTCGAGGAATGTGATTTTCGTCGTAATCGTAGAGCGTCGCCTTTTCCAGCTGCCACAGCGGAGGATCATTGTTTGCCTTCCAGCGAGCACGGTTTGCCTTCCAGATTTTGTCAGGATATCCCTCTTCGTCGAGTTGCCAGATGACAACTTCAGCCATGTCGTCACTGAGAACGTAGGGAACCCGTCCCACGAACCAGGTTCTTCGATCCACTTCATTCGGATGCATCCAGCCCCGTCGCGCCCAGGCGTCCTGTCGAACCCTCCTGCCGTGTTTTTTTGCCCAGGCCTCCCGTTTGGCGGTTTCCACGATTGCCTCCTTGTATCCAATTGCGGAAGGTGCCCACTCATACTTGAAGGCCAGGCAAATGAGCGATGTGTAAAAACCGGTCAGGAAAAGCGGCATCAAAATTCGAATTACGCTTCGCCCTGCTCCGATCATGCTTATCAGTTCATTCGATTTGGAAAGTTTACTGAGAGCAAAAAGTCCTGCCAGCAAGACTACAATTGGAACGACGAAAACAACTAGGTAGGGCAGTTGAACAACGTAAAACCAGAGCACCCGGCTCAGCTCCATTCCTGCAAAGATGTTTCCATTGTCCGTGATGTCTCCCACGATAAAAATCGCGACCATCGAAAACAGGCAGAAAATGAACGGAGAGAGAAAGCTGTTGATTGTGTAGCGATCCATCAGATCGAGTCTGAAGTAGAGCATTGCAGCTACCGGAATACTGAGAATCAGGGAGGAAATCAGGATCAGACCTCCGAGATACGCCGCAATCGAAGGCGTTTCCCCGGCGAGGGCTTTTCCTGATATTGCTTCTTTCGTGTCAAGGATGTCAGCCGGGAGCCACGAGGCGAGGGCAGCAAACGCCGCGACCCAAAGAGAAACGAGAATGATGCTCTTCCTTCCGTCAGCGCTGGTTTTCTCTCGCAGCCAGAGACTGAAACAAAATGAAATGAGAGCGAGAAATACACCTACCCCCTGCCAGAAAACGGGAAAAATTGACGGTAACGCCTCTAGATCCCCGGGCGTCCCCTCCTCTCTCAGGGCAAGGCCACTGTCATTATAATCCTGTAAAGTCTTGAAGAACAGGATCCCGAGCCCGAATACAAGACAGCCTGTTAGCAATTTGAAGGTAAGCGCCTGCTTATCGCTCGATTGAAAAATGCTCTCGAACTTTGCAGAAAGAAATCGCGTTAGACCGACAATCGCCTTGGCGAGAGGGTTACTTGTCAAAAATCGGATCATGAACCATAGTGTAATCTTCGCAGCCTCCCATCTGCCTGCTGCATTTGTCGGACTGTGACCGGGTCGGAATCCAAAAATTATTCACAAATCCGAACCTTCGAAGAATCGCGTCAGGATATGGAACGGTCAAGGGAGAGCTTCGTTAGTGAGGACACCATTTTTCCCAAAGGCAAAAAGCCCGAAACTATAGAAGAACTGGCATGTCGCGTTCTCTTCTCGGAGCAGCTTGACGAGAAAATACGTCACGCCCCCCTTTCTACAACGGAGTCTTCGGCATCAAAAGCTCCACCGTCGCTTCCGGAAGAGCCAGTGAGATCCCATGAACTTCGATTTGCCCGCACGGGAGAGGCAAGACCGCGCCTACCCGGCAATGCCGCGCTCGTTGACGATAAAAACAGAGGGATATTACTCCACTTTTTTGCCAATCACGAATTGCTTGCAGCCGAGCTGATGGCTCTTGCTCTGCTAAAATTTCCCGACGCTCCGAAAGCTTTCCGTGAAGGACTTGCAAAAACTCTGCGGGAAGAACAACGCCATACGCGCTGGTATCTCAACCGCCTGGAAAAATGCGGTGTCGAATTCGGCCAGTTCCCGTTAAACAGATTTTTCTGGGATGCGGTTTCCACAATGGACTCGCCGATCGATTATGTTTCGAGGTTGAGCCTTACTTTCGAACAGGCAAACCTCGATTACGCACTCCATTACTCTCAAATATTGAAACAGGCTGGAGACACCGGAAGCGCCGCCATACTTCACCAGATTTACGTGGATGAGATTTCTCATGTCGGCTACGGTTTAGAGTGGTTTCGAAAGTGGAAGGCGAAGGAAGAAAGCGACTGGGCAGCCTTGCAGAAACGCCTTATTTTCCCTCTTTCTCCCAGCCGGGCCAAAGGAACACGGATTCACTTCAACATGGAGGGCAGGAAAGCTGCCGGATTTGACAGTGACTATATTCACCGCCTCTCCCTTTTTGAGAGATCGAAGGGGCGAACTCCGAACGTCTACTGGTTTAATCCCGACACCGAGAACCGGATCGCTGCGCTTCCCGGTCCCTGGCATCCGACAAAACGCAGCCAGTCAATCGTCGAAGACCTCGAGATTCTCACAGCTTTTCTTGCCCGCCGTGACGACGTTGCAGTACTGAGAAACCCTCCAACCCTCGGCCACCTCGATAAACTCCGGTGCGCGGGCTTCAACCTTCCGGAAATCCTTCCGGAAACAGACCTCTCCGGAGAGGAGTTTCAAAAAAGGAAAATCAACGAATTCCGGCCTTGGGGACTCGGACCTGACCTGGCTGAAAAATTCGGATTTCTGGCAGAGAATTCAGTAAATGATCAACCGGGCCTCAGATGGACTTCATCGACTCGCGAACTGTTTTCCAAGTCATCTCAGGTGGATGCGCTGCCTTTTGCTTTCGGAGACAGTCATACGGTTCGCAGTCAGGAAGACCTCGACGCGGCTCTAGACCACTTCGCTCAATCTGAAGAGCAGATGATTCAACTCAAACGCCCGTTTTCCACGGCGGGAGGAGGAATGAGACGCATAACCCTGTCCGAACTACAGGAATGGTCAAAACGCGGTCTACAACCGAAAGTCGCACGGGAAGGAGGAATTCTAATCGAACCTTTTCACAACAGGGAATTCGACTTTTCAGTTCTATTTCAATTCGACGGCTCCGAACTGCGCAGAGTAGGACTGACAACGCAATTGGTAACGCCCTCCGGCAGCTATCGGGGAACATTTTCATTCCCCGCTTTTTGTAGTGGCCTGGATCCGGAAATCGCCCGTTTTCTGAATGCTGATGTATTGAAGCACTACGAAGAGGAAAGCGACTTCTGCAACCACCTCACAAAGTGGCTTCAGCGAAACGCTTACTCCGGTCCGCTATGTGTGGATAGCTATCTGTATCGCGATGCCAACAGGAAGCTCCATCACCGAATTGCCTGTGAATTCAACACCAGGTTTTCCATGGGAAGAGTCGCCCATGAAATACGAAGACAAATCGCACCTGATTGCGGACTGCGATTCGATATCGTAAAAACTGACTCGCAAGGCATCTTCAAAGATGAATACACCCTTCGAAACGGGAAAATGTCGTCGGGAACGATAACTCTGACTGAGCCGCGGCCGGACTCGCGGTTTAGCGCGCGCATCACAGTTGCCAAACGGCGTGACACTTTGTAGGCTTTGACAAACCCCATGCCGTTCCGCCCAATTGCAATACTCAGCCTGATGCTGACGGGAGCATCACTGCCCGCTACTGAGTTGTCGCCGGATCTTGCAGCAAAAGTGCGCAGAGCGGCTGTCGAAGTTCTGATCAATGGACAACTGCGGGGCGGGGGCGCATTTGTCAGAGACAGCAAAGGAAAACCCTATGTCATAACTGCTGCCCACCTCTTTCCGAATCCACGTATTACCTGCTACGTCCGAACCGAAGACGATGAACTCCACTTCGCCTCGTTAACCGGCTATGACCTCGGACACGATCTCGCACTGTTGGAGGTCGACCCTGCTTCCGTGAAATCCTACGGGACACTCAGCGTTGCCCGCCGCCCCCCCCCGGAAACGGCTTCGGTCTATAACTTTGGTCCCGCGTTGAATCGCAGAACACTTGTCTTGCCGGGAAACGTAGCTGATGCGCGGGTTTCTTTCACTG
>JAKSBG010000405.1 GCA_022361255.1 Verrucomicrobiales bacterium | reverse complement strand
GCCACGGCGTCCAGTTCGAACTGTTCCGAAACCAGGACGGGACTGTGACGTTGAACCGTGCGTTTTCGGACGGGCAATGGTTCGAAGAGGCGGCGTCCGGATTCCTCGCGGATCTCGGCAGGATCGACGACGCCGTCAAGATCGACACCGGTCCGAGCCGAGGGTGTGTCCTGCGAAAATCGGGGGAAGTCATCGCCTGGAACGAGCACGGTCTCTGGACACCCGAAGCGCCGATCTCCGACGCGATCGACGTCGGCATCGGAACGAACGTCTGGGCTGCCGTTCGGGCGGACGGCAGCGTGCATGTACAGCCGATGCCGGGCAAGGACGCCCGCGATTTCACCCCTCCGGAGGACCTGCCATCGGCCTTCGCCGTCCGTGCACACGCTTCGGTTATTGCGGCTCAGATGGCGGACGGATCGTGGCGGGCCTGGGGAGGGAATGCCAATTCCCGCCTGATCGAGCAGATCAACTCGATCGGACCCGCCGTCGACCTCCTCTTTTTCAGCCTGCCACACGGCAGAACCGATGCCCTCATTTGGATCGATCCAACCACGAATTGACCTTCCGCTTTTTCTTGCGCGTGCCCGTCGCTTCCGCTACATCCCTCGGGTGGACGAGGGCCTGACAAGCAACCAACTATTCCCAACAACTCGCTGGACGCTGATCGCCACGGCGGCCGGGGTTGAACCGGACCAGCGCGAGAAGGTGCTCGAGGAACTTTATCAGACCTACTGGTCGCCAATCTACGCCTTTATCCGGTCGAACCGTGCTGTCGGGAGGTAGACCAGGATTACAAGCATAAGCAGGATGCCCCGCTCTGCTAGAGCAACATTTCCGGTGGAAAACCCGAATCCCCCCTCGTAGTTTCCCACCTATGGCAGCACCGGTATTAACAATGGAGAACGTTTCCGTTCGCCGGAACGGGAAAGAAATCCTCAACGACGTTAGTTGGAGCGTCGGAAAGGGTGAGCACTGGGTCATTCTCGGTGGCAACGGTTCGGGAAAAACCTCGATCCTGAATATTCTGATGGGCTACCTGACGCCGACGGAAGGTGAGGTGGAAATGAAAGGGCGGGAGGATGCCATCAACTCGGAAAACCAGGAATGGGACGACTGGCGGAAACGAATTGGGTTTGTCAGCAGCAGCATTTCTCAACTGATCGAT
>JAKSBG010000235.1 GCA_022361255.1 Verrucomicrobiales bacterium | reverse complement strand
TCGGACGTTCGCGCGAGAAATGAATCTTGATCAGACCGAATTCCTCGATGTGTTGCGGACTGTTTCTCCCGACCTGATTTTGCATTCATCTCTTCCTGCCGGATACGCTGAATGGATGGAGCGTCGCACACTTCCAGCGGACATTTCGAAGTTCCTTCAGGACACAGCCTTGGCCTCTGAAGTGGAAGTGGGCCCAGTGGTCTTTCACGATAGCCGCCGAATTCGGGCTTGGGACGCTGACTTCCCAAACTTCATAGACCGGGGATTCCTATCTGTGGCATCGGTCCTCGACGGAGATTTTGTTGTCATCGACTTTCAGGATGAGGGCACGACCGGCACAATCTCACATGATGGAGATTACTGGGAGGAGAGCAGCGACCTCCGTTCGATGTTTACTCCAGTCGCGGATTCCATCGGCGGTTTTGCAAGCGTTGCTCTTGAACAGCGCTAACGTCATCCCTGACAAAACACCAAGCGCGAACAAGTCGGCGCACTCAACCCGATTCTCGCTGGGAGTCGATTGACTTTCGTGGTTCGGTTTCTTACTCTGCTCTTGTGGCCGCGCTCTCAGTATCGAGCGAGTGGCCTTAGACGTTCGCTCTGAAAACTCCACATATGAAAGCCAGCTCCTTGGTTCTTTGTTGGCTTTTGATAAACGCAGCCTCAACAAAGGCTGAAGATTTCTTTCTCGGAATTGAAAGTTGGATCCTTACTCCGGGTATCGGACTTTACTACACTGTTTCTGACCAGAAATTAACTGTTACTGAAATCCACGATTTTATTGCTGAGCCAAAAGTGGCTTTCGTAGCGGACCTACCCCAAAGCCAGCTTCAAGCCTTTGTGAAGACGCTTGGACTTGCGAAGAAGCAGATCGAATTTGGGAAGGCAATCGAGTTGAAGGGTGCTGACGGTGGCCACCTTCTAAGATTTCGGAGGCACCCGAAATCCCGTGACGATGTCGAGTTGTTCGAAATTCAGAACCTCCTTATTCCCGAAGTTCTCGCCATCACCGAACTCATTGACTCCATCGTTCCCGAGAAGTACGAGATCAACTACAGCGGTGACACTTCGACCGATGAAAATACGCGCGTGAGAAGCCTTGGTCCAAACTGAATCGGAGCGAACAAGCCGGAGATCTCAAGCCTGATCACGTCGCGAGTCGATTGACTTCTCTGATTCGCATCCTTACCATCGAACCGGAGTCGCGCCCTCTGATCAGGCTGAGATTCCTCAAACGTTGTGTGTAGAAAATGATTTGCGATTTACTCCCAGGGCAAGGGGTTCACACACTTCAGTTCGGAGATGTCGCCTCTACGGCCCGCGAAGTATTTGGAGCAGCGATTGAGAGGACGCATTTAGACAGCTTCTCACTCGAATTCGAACATCAAGGCCTTACGCTCTTCTTCAGCGATCCAGACAAGCTTTCACGAGTCTTTGCTGATGGGTCTTCGGACTCCGTCCGTCTTTTCGGAATACCAATTTCTCAGTTCTTCACTGATTACCCAGGACTTTCAGATCTCTCCGCGTGGGCGTCCTCCCATGGATATGAGCCTCAGGCCCCGGAATACGCTCTAGGTGTTTATGATCTGCGGATTCCCGCGCTGCATCTCTCATTTGTGATTGGTGAGGACGGTTATACCGGAGTCGACCTCACCCCCGGCACACAACAAGTCGGCGCTGGCCAACCCGAAAAACGTTGCGAGTCGATTGACTGTTCCGATTAGAATTCTTACTCTACATTCGTGGCCGCGCTCTCTTTTTCGGGCCGCAGGCCTTTGACGTTCGGTCTGGAATATTACTATGAGTGACTCTGACGAAATCCCAGACTGGAAACTCAAGCTGCGATATGGTCAGATTACTACTGATCTACAGCATCTCACAGCGCTCGCCGAAGGTCGAATGGTCAAGCCTGATAACGATTTCGCCTGCCCTGTGGGGCCTGCTTGGATGGCGATGAAGACTTGGGCGGCCGATACCGACGAATCTGCCGACATGATACGCGTGATCGGGAATCAGATCGGTTTCGAAGTTACCGGCAAGGTCGAGATTTTCGCGACAGAGCCCGAACGTCCCCCGACAGAGAAACCTACAGGCTACGACATCAACTTTACTCCGTTCGGTGACGACGACGCGAACGCGGAAGGGACCGAACAAGACGAGTCACTCAAGCCCTGACCGCGCCGGAGTTGAAATGACTTTTCTAATTCGCAAGACTATCCCGCACTCAACCCGCGCTCTCCGTCAGGGCTGAGTGCTCTTGAACGTTCGGCTAGGAAACTTGTGATGATATCGAAAGTCGTGATTCTAAAGGTAGCAGCGCTACTTCTCTTTATGGGCCTGTCCTTCTCTTTTATGGAATTCGGCCAAGCTCTCTTTTTCTCGATCTTTTTTGGCGCAGCTCAATGGAACTACCTAGGTAATGACCCAGACGCTCCACCTGCAAAAGGTCTCGCAATCGGGATTGGAATCTTTCTCCTCATCTCGTTCTCGATCCTCCATTTCATCGGCTATTGGGATCATCCACTGATTACCGGCCTCCTTCTTGCGGGCTGGTACGCTTGCGTTTCGGTGATACTCATTGAGATGGAGCGTGGCAGGGGAGACGACGAAGCCGAACAAGCCGAGTCACTCAAGCCCTGACCGCGCCGCAGTCGAAATGACTTTTCTGATTCGGCAAACTATTCTACGATCAACCCGCGCTCCCCGTCAGGGCTGAGTGCTCTTTGACGATATGTGGTGAAAGAGATCTCTACTTCCGCAATCTGGTAGGCTTCGCAAAATCTCCCGCACTGTACCCTGTACACTCCGAGACCGTACCGGGTACACTCACCGACTCAGTTTATCTGCGCAGGGGCAAGGTTGCGGCTCCTTCATCGGCTGATCGGCACCGCACCGTTGGCGGTTATGACGGCGGATAGGCTCCAGGACGCATCTTTGGGACGCGCCTCATCCCACGGCAGGCACCGGGCAACACATATCAAATCACAGCAGCCAATCCCTATATTCTTGGAGTTTTTGACGTGACTCGGCTTCGATTTTGTTTACAGTGGAAGGAGCGGTTCTCGGCATCGGTGCCGGGATCGGCTGTGTTCAGACGTTCGGCTAGAAATCATGTTTTCGAGACTAGACCAAGACCAGCTGAAAGCCATACTTAATGAGTTGTGCGTTCGACTGGGTTTCTGCCTTCCACCCATGGAGGAAATCCGGATTCTTGAATCTCCACCCACCGATATAGGCGAGTTTGCAAAGATGGTTTTTGCAGCCGAGGGACTCTCAGAAATCGAGGCCTCAAGACACCTACGTTGTGAGGTGGAGGAGACGATTGCCAAACATTTTGAGGCCGCCTGGGACGATCAAGCGGCCGAACAAGGCGAGGCACTCAAGCCCTGACCGCTACGAGTCGAAATTACTTTTCTGATTCGCCAGATTATCCCGCACTCAACCCGCGCTCTCCGTCAGGGCTGAGTGCTCTTGAACGTTCGCCTGAGAAAATCCGATGCCGGACTACGATGATGAATATCCGACTTGTGATAGGACCTTTGCGACGTTGAGATTCTACCACGACACTGAACCTCCGGAATCAGTAACGAAGACACTCGGGCTATCCCCTACGAAGACTCAAACTGCAGGGGACCAAAGACCTCGTTCGAAATCGGTCATTAAGCAATCGGGGTGGTTCCTGCGTTCCGAAGACCATGTCGATTCCCGGGACACTCGTCGACATATAGATTGGATCCTTGAACTTCTTGAACCCAAGTCCTCCGAGGTTCAGAACCTGCAGGCGGATGGGTGGGAGGGCGACTTTTTCTGTTTCTGGCTTGGGCACGGTCATGGGGGGCCAACTCTGGATCCCTACCAGTTGCAGCGACTAGCAATCCTAAATCTGAGTTGTGGTTTCGACGTCTACCACGACGACGAAGGCGAACAAGACGAGGATCCCAAGCCCGATAACGCTCCGAGTTGATTGACTTCCCTGATTCGAATCCTTACCCTGCATTCGAGATCGCGCTCCCATATCGGGCTGGGATCTCTTGAACGTTCGCCTCAAAAATGGCCTGAGCTTCACGACTTCACTCTGGCTCTGTGAAATGGCACTGATGAAACATCTGCTCAGCCTCTCTTTTCTCGGGATCCTTTTCTGCCTGTTCGTCACTGTTCATCCTGATGCTGAGACGGAGTTACTCGTCTTCTTTCTGACTTGCTGCACTGTTTTCCTTTCCTCTGCGTTGATCCTCATTCGGAGACGCATCAGGCAATCGCACCGATCAAAACAACCAGGCGAACAAGACGTCGATCGTAAGCCTGATCACGCTTCGAGTTGATTGACTTCCCTGATTTGAATCCTTAATTTGTTATAGAGACATCGCCCCCTGATCAGGCTACGATGGCTCGGACGTTCGGCTGAGAAAAGATGAGAGCAATATTGATGTCGGTTATCTGGATCAATATTCTTGCCTGTGGATACGTTCTGCTTCAAGGCCCAATCATTAAGACAACGACAAGTAGCGCCATAAGCGCAATCGAGGCGAACTTCTTGCGTGATGATCTCTCAGGCGGCGAAAGAGATCAGATCAAGGCACTCACGATCCGCATCATCCAGAACCAAACTGCTGCGATGAGTTCGTTCTGGCATGCGACTATCGGCGCGCTTTTTATAGGGCTCCTCCTCCTTATTCAGAATCTCGTAATCTTAGCAATCCTGCGGAGACAAAAACGAGCCGAACAAGACGAGGATACCAAGCCCGATAACGCCCCGAGTTAATTGACTTCCGTAACTCAAATCTTTACCCTGCCATCGAGATCGCGGTCCCATATCGGACTGGCATCTCTTAAACGTTCGGTCTAGAAGATGCGGCTTGCAGTTTCGTGCTCTGTTTGCTTTTTCGTTCTCTTCTTGTGGATTTTGAGTCACTTTTTCCTTTTTACAGCAAACTGGAACGAAACTTCATATCTGATCGGCCTTGATTCCGTTTCCGGATCGATTCGTTTGAAGTTTGAACGAGCGAACGGAGGAGCATATCCGGGTTCCTACACGGGAGTCGAAAAGCTAGAGACACCCGGAACCCAGAAGGGTGCTCCGACCGACGAAGATATATTCGGTAGCACCGATTTTTTTCGTGCACCGGTGAGCGGAACACTCAGCGGAACATCGGATCTTCTCCGGCCATTTGAGATCGATTCAGGTTTTAGTTCGGCCAATTCATACCTTTTTATGGTTACAATTCCGTATTGGTTATTGTTTTTTTTAGCGATCGCCTTCGTGGTGATCGCGCGGATTCACCCAACGAGGACCGAACAAGATGGCGATGGACAAGCCCTATCCCCGCCGTGAGTTGGTTGACTTTACTGATCCGATTCCATACACTGCCTCCGGTCGGCCGCTCTCGGATAGGGCTGCCATGCCTTCGACGTTATGCAAAAATTGGAGGGAACACACGATGTCTGAATTTGCAGAACTAGTCAGCGCTATCGCCAAGCTACTGTGGCCCGTCCTTTTCGTGATAGTGCTATTTGTCATGCGGCATCGTATTGCTGCGTTGATCGGCTCCGGGGTTGAATTTGCGGTTGAGCTCATGGGCACGAAGGTCGCCATC
>JAKSBG010000544.1 GCA_022361255.1 Verrucomicrobiales bacterium | reverse complement strand
TGCTGGTGCTGGCGGGCGCAGGCTCCGGCAAAACCAGTGTGATCACCCGCAAAATCGCTCATTTGATCGAAAATTGTGAGATCCCGGCCCACCGCATCGTAGCCGTTACCTTTACCAATAAGGCTTCCCGGGAAATGAAAGACCAACTCGGGAAATGGGCCTATGTATTTGCCGGGATTAAAACGCTGCAAGCCATTCCCGAAGCTGAATACGAGATCGTAATTGATGGCGGGGAAGTGATTCACTCAAAAGGCATTGCCTGTGTCGTAGCGAATGCGGGGACTGTCGGGGTGGGGCGATTAACGCTGGCTCCGTCTGTAGATGTGGAAGATGGACGCCTTGATCTCTTCCTCGTTCGAAAAGCGAATATTGAAGGAATTGTTCAACTTGCAGGGAAGATGATGGGACTCGACCGGGTCGCGAAATCGGAGGAAGAACAGGCCGCGCTTGACGCCTCTGAATTGGTGTCTCACTGGAGCGTGGAAAAAGTCGAAATCAAAACTGATCCGGAGTTGGATATTCAAGTCGACGGGGATGTTGTCACCACCACGCCGCAGGTTATTCAGGCAAAACCAAAAGCTCTTCGTGTCGTCGTGTAGTCAGGGACTTGTTGCCTGGATTTTATAAGGCATAGAGTTTGCTCTCCAACCGTTTATCAAAACGGCTTCCGGAAATCGCTAATTGTGAAAGTTTCCGGCGCATGGGGACGTTTCTTTCCTGCAATCTATCTGAATCGTGCTATCGGATGACGTGGTACAAGGAATTGAATACGATTTTTCTCTGAAATTCCTCGATTTATGGTAATTGTATGTAAATTGTCATTATTTGTGAATGTCTGACTACTCTGAAAGACGTCTCGTGATCGCCTGTGGCGGGACGGGTGGACATCTTTTCCCCGGTATTGCGGTTGCGGAATCGTGGACGAAAGGCGGCGGTGAGGTCGTTCTTCTGATATCGGAAAAGCAAATCGATGCGCTTGCCGCGGAAGGCTACGGGCATCTCCGGTTTGAAAAAATGGCGTCGGTGGCGATGCCGAAACCGGTTTCCCCGCGGATGATTCCGTTTCTCGCGAAGTTTGCCGGATCGTGGATTTCCTGCCGGAAGTTGCTGAAGTCCTTTCGTGCGGATGCAGTTCTCGGAATGGGCGGCTTTACCTCAGCTGCTCCATTGCTGGCAGGGAAGTGGAAGGGGCTGCCAACTTTCATCCATGAATCGAACGCGATTCCGGGGCGGGCGAACAAGTTGAATGCGAAGTTCGCGCGGACCGTGCTGGTTGGATTTGAAGGGTGCGCGAAACACTTCGAAACCTCCCGTCCTGTTGAAGTGGTGGGAACTCCGGTTCGGCCGTCGGTCGCAAACCGTCCCTCGCGAGAGGACGCGGCTGCTTTTTTCGGGATTTCGCCGGAAAAGAAAACGATCATGGTGATGGGAGGGAGCCAGGGAGCAAGACGGTTGAATGAGCTGGTGGCAGCAGGGCTTTCGGCTTTCGAAGAAGCGGGTATGCAGGTGCTGCACATCAGTGGTCCGGCGGATTATGAAACGGTGCGGCCGGCCTACGAGAAACATCCGGGCGCGGGCGTGGTTCGCGATTTTTGCTCCGAGATTCAATACGCCTATGCCGCTGCCGATCTCGCGATCTGCCGCTCCGGGGCATCGACCCTGACGGAACTCGCTTTCTACGGCCTGCCGTCTGTGCTGGTCCCGTATCCGTTTGCGGCGGATGATCATCAAACTTTGAACGCGGAGATCTTTTCGGTTCCGGCTGCTGCGGAACTCTGGAAACAGGAGGAACTGAACGAAGGGAACTTTTCCCGTAAAATCGTAGCCTTGCTTTCTGATGATGAACGTATCGCGTCGATGCGGGCCGCTATGGAGGAACTGGCGATCCCTGACGCCTCTGCGCAGGTGTGCGAGGTGATTGCGAAACAGATTCGCGAGGATGCGTGACACATTTTTTGATGAGTGATCTTTGTAAACAATGGGGAGACAGGTTCGCTGACGGCGGGAATCCGGTGCGGGTGCACTTGATCGGTGTTGCCGGATCGGGCATGAGCGGGCTTGCCTCTCTGCTGCTCGGACTGGGGCACAGGGTTTCCGGCTCGGACAGAGTGACGTCCGGGGAAACCGAGCGACTCGAAAAAGCGGGACTGGTTTTTTCTTCTCCTCACTCTGCCGATGCGGTCGCGGACGCCGATGCGGTGATCTACTCAAGTGCGATCAAGCCGGGGAACGCGGCCTACGATGCGGCTGTCTCTGCGGGCACCCCGCTCTTGCGCCGGGCGGAGGCCCTCGCTGCGATCATGCACGGGAAAAAAGGAGTGGTCGTTGCCGGGACGCACGGCAAGACGACGACTTCGGCCCTTGCGGCGCATGTTCTTCGTGTCGGGGGGAAGAATCCCTGCCACTACGTCGGTGCGGAAATCCCGATCCTGGGAACCAATGCAAACTGGGACGACCGGGGCGATCTTTTTGTCGCGGAAGGGGATGAGAGCGATGGAACGCTGGTCAATTTTCATTCGGAACACGCCATTCTTCTGAACGTGGAGGAAGAGCATCTCGATTTTTACGAGACCGGTCTGGAGGGGATCTGTGAAGTGTTCGGTCAATTTTGTGATCAAACTTCCGGACGGATTTTCTACTGTGGCGACGATAAGAACGCGCAGCGCGTTTGCGGGGAGAGACCCAACGCGGTCAGCTACGGATGGAACCGTGAGCTGGACTATTCGGCGGGTGAACTCTCACCGAAGGGGGCGGGAACGGAATTTACGGTTTACCGGAAAGGGGAGGAGGCAGGACGTGTCAGGCTCGGAATTCCCGGGCGCCACAATGTTTTGAATGCGCTCGCAGCAATTGCACTGGCCGACGAAGCGGAGGTTTCTTTCGACCGGATCGATGAAGCGCTGAGTTCCTTCCGGGGCGCACGCCGTCGCTTTGAAATCAAGCGCCAAAGCGACAATGTCACGATCGTGGATGACTACGGGCATCATCCGACTGAGATCGCGGCCACGATTCAGACCGCGCGCAGTCAGCATGCCGGACGCTTGATTTGTCTCTTTCAGCCCCACCGGTTTTCCCGGACGAAATTGCTACGGAATGAGTTTGGTTCCTGTTTTGACGGGGTCGATGAACTCTACGTCTGCGATATCTATCCGGCGAGTGAGAAGCCGATCGAGGGGATTACCGGGAAAACGATCGTCGACGCGGTGGAGGAGCTCGGAGAGGTTGAGAAGGCGGTGTTTCATCCCTCGCTCGACTCGATGCATCTCGCAATCGGGCGCAGCCTGAAACCCGGCGACTGGGTCATGACGCTCGGGGCCGGGAACATTCACGAAGTGGGGACACGACTTGCCCGGGACCTTGCGGAGCGTGACCGTTTAGTAGATTTGTTAGGCGAGCAGGAGTCGGG
>JAKSBG010000541.1 GCA_022361255.1 Verrucomicrobiales bacterium | reverse complement strand
TCCCGGCCAGCTGTGGCTCACGAGTCGGGAAATTTGCGTGAGGTAAGGAACGCAATCGAACGTGCCGTTATCCTGACACGTAACGAGAAAATCGACGAATCCGATCTCCCCCACCCGGAAGCAGCCTCGCTGAGCGAATCCGCCAGTGATGACGATACCCCGATTGTTCCGGGAGGCGACATCACAATCGAACAACTGGAGGAAGAACACATCCGCCGCGTTCTCAGCCGGGCGTCAACTCTGCAGAAGGCGGCTGAAATCCTTGGAATTGACCAGGCAACGCTCTACCGCAAACGGAAAAAGCTCGAAATCAATTAACTATCTAATCGAAATGAAAAACTATATTTTACCTCTCCTACTCGCTACTCTCTCGCTGACCTTTTACTCCTGCGAACGGAACGATTCACATGCAGAGGAAGTGGCGGAGGAAATAGGAGAGGCTATCGACGAAATCAACGACGCCGTCGAAGAGGCAGCGGAGAAAACAAAGTGACCCCGTCACAAAACCTCACTCACTCCCGCCTCGAATTCACCATTGAGAAGTCGGCAGGGACACTGCTCTCGACAAAATGGCTGACTTCACCCACTCACTGCTGGACTGCGCAAAGATTCTTCTAGCCGGTCTCCTGACGTTTCCTTTCGCAATCAACCGCGAAAGGAAAACCCGCATTATGGGAATCCGAACCTTTCCTCTGGTCGGGGTCGGCACTTGTGCCATCGTCATTTTGGCGAAAAACTTTATCGGGGATGGCTCGGGAGATGCCGAGGCCAGGATCATCCAGGGTATTCTTTCCGGTATCGGATTTGTAGGGGGAGGCGCCATCCTTCGGAACGGAGACCGCGTCCACGGAACTGAGTGCGCTGCCGGAATCTGGGTGACAGGCGCGATCGGCATTTCCGTCGCACACAACGAATGGGTCATTGCTGTTTTCCTCTCGTTGCTGGCCCTAACCGTTTTTCAATTCCTCACCGGTATGAAAAAAGAGCCGGATAACACCGGCACATGACAATGTGCCATATGCCGGTTGCAATTTGCATACTTTGAATGCAGAAACAACCGCTCGGAGCGGAGCAAAATTCCCCACATCCCTCTCATTATAGGAAGGTTACATAACCTCCAGACATTCATGGCACCAAACGTGCGTTACTTCACGGATGTCATGAAAACGAAATTAAAACCAACACAATCCGTATCGCTCACCTCGGCCGTCATCGCTGCTGGCTCCTTCGCTCTGCTCGCGGGGCCCGGTACGACTCAAGGTCAGGTCAAGATCGAAGGCGGCCCGTCCTCGGTACAAATCTCTGATAACGACGGCAAGCCGGAGGCAGCCACCGCGACGGGCAGCGTCACGGCAACTGTCCCGACACCAGCC
The DNA here is from genome assembly GCA_022361255.1 of Verrucomicrobiales bacterium. Lineage (GTDB taxonomy): Bacteria > Verrucomicrobiota > Verrucomicrobiia > Verrucomicrobiales > DEV007 > Arctic95D-9. The sequence goes on along the minus strand of JAKSBG010000541.1, from coordinate 2,161 downwards.
GATATACCTGTGGTTGATGCAATCGTCGTCCGCCCCGTGCCGAATTCGGATGTCACCGTCAGGGTGCCCGTGGTAACTCCGGAAACGGAGACTTCAATCACACCCGGAGAAGTTACTGCTACTGCAGTCGTCCCGGCGCCCGTGGCAGAAATCCAACCGGAAGTGGTACGGGAACTAACCCGCCTTGAGCGCGAACTGAACATTGCGAGATCCGCAACAGTTGCTGAAGTCTCCTTCCGTTCGGAAGACCTGTTCGAAGACGACATGAAACAAATCGAGGCCTCTGCAGAGCCGACGCTGAACGAATTTGTTCGCTACATGAGTCTTCTCGACGGCAAAAAGGCAAGCATTACCTACCATTACGTCCTCGACTGGGAAACAGCTTCTGATGCCAGCGAAAAAGCGGCGCAGCTCGTGAGCTGGTTCGCAGAGAAAGAAAGCATTGGCAACTACGGGCTCACCATCGAACCACCCGAGATCGTGGTAAAACCTGTTCCCCGGGAAGGAAAGCCGGGAACTATCCTGACCGAATATACATCCTTTGTGGAAATCGTTCTTGAGCGGTGAATAGACAGACAGAAGCCAAAACAGGCTGAATAGGGAAAAGCCCCGGACGCGAGTCCGGGGCTTTTTTCGTAGGTAGACATTTCCCGGAAAAGACAACTCCCCATTGCGGGACGAACACTGCATCTCGCAACAGTTTGGAGGAGTGGGAACGGCAAAACGCACGTTTGCCCGGGCCTCGCTCAATCACCCCCGACACACCCAAAACCACCCAATGACCTGTATAAGAGGGACTTACAAAACCGAATTTCAGAATGGAATAGCGATTGCTCAGTAGAATTGCGCTAACCAACGCAACAAATACTACCTATGAAAACAACACCAACTATCGCAGACGAAATCTCGGACGGACTGAACAACGACCAGCGCACCCGCGTCGTCGAAATTCTGACCTCTGTCCTTTCGAATCAGCACGTTCTCTATATCAAACTGCGCAACTTCCATTGGAACCTGAAAGGCCCCCGCTTTCACTCTCTTCACGAGTTTTTCGAACAACTCTACGGCGGCCTTGAGAAAGCGATTGATGAAACGGCAGAGAGAATTCGTATGCTCGGCGGCGTTGCACCCGGATCAATGGAAGAGTTTCTCGAACACGCATCCCTGAAGGAAGCAGCCGGAGCGATCACCAACGGGGATGACGCCATCTCCACGCTCGTGACCGATCAGGAAGCAGTCATTCGGGATCTCCGCGAATTTGCAAAGGAAACAGAAGAGGAATGCGAGGACCAGGCAACCGGCGACTTTCTCGTCGAGCTTCTCCAGCAGCACGTCTCCGACGCATGGATGCTCCGCAGTTTCCGCAGCGAAGACGAATCATAATCCCTCTAGACGAGCCTGCCGCCCGGCATCCGGGCGGCGCCGCTCTCTCTCCAATCTGCAAAAGGAAACATCATGAAAAAATACCTGATTTACCTACTGACCTTCGCCACAGTGGGAACACACTGCGCCATCGCGGATGACGCTGAGATCAAAGAAGCTCTGCACACGCAATTGAAAGAATTTGATGCGACTTCAAATCTCGACGCCGAAATCGCGGTGGAAGACGGCATCGTCACTCTCAGTGGTGTCGCCGAAAATCTCCCCTCCAAACTGCTCGCCACCGAAGTCGCGGAATCCGTCTATGGCGTCCGCTCGCTCGTCAACCGGCTTGAAATACGGGAGATCGAACGAGACGATGATACGATCCGGCATGACCTCGACCGCCTGCTTTCTCTCCACTACCCGACGGAGGAAAAGGCAGTCCAGCACAAGGTCAACGATGGCGTCGTCACTCTCACCGGGACAGTCTCCACATACGGCGTCTCCAATCTTGCCGAAACAATGGCCGAGTCCATTATCGGGGTCCGCAGCGTCACAAACCTCCTGCGCGTGGAATCACTCACACCAGCTGAAGACGAGGAGATTCAGCAGCATATCCAACTTCGTTTGAAGAGCGATCCCTGGATCGACAGCGACCTGGTGCGATTTTCGGTAAAGGATGGCGTTGTTTCTATGAACGGAGCCGTCGACTCGCTTTCAGAGCGGTCCCGCCTCGTGAGAACAGCGCAGGTCTACGGAGTACAACGCGTTGACGCCGAAAACTTGAAGGTGTCTCCGG
>JAKSBG010000480.1 GCA_022361255.1 Verrucomicrobiales bacterium | reverse complement strand
TACATCGCGCGATCGAAATTACTCTCCACTTCCGGATGGTCAGCCCACCGCTCCCAGTCATCTTTGGCCACGCTCGCCGGGGTGTGTGGCGTGTTAAAGGGCACGTAACAAAAGAACGGCTTTCCTGCGGAAACATTTCCGCGAACGAATTCCTCAGCGTGATCAGTGATCACATCAGCGATGAATCCACGGGTCGGATAGTCCTCTCCGTTTCTTTCCAAAACCGAATCGTAGTAGTCATTCCAGTGCCCGCCACAGAATCCGACGAATTCATCGAAACCCTGCGCATTCGGGTGCTCCGGCCACTGTGACCCGTTGTGCCATTTCCCGAAACATCCTGTCGCGTAGCCCGCTTCGTCACGGAGAAGCTCGGCGATGGTCGTCTCGTCGCTGCGAAGGTTTTCCTGCCCCCGGGTCACGCCGTGCACACCTCCACGCGTCGGGTAACGCCCGGTTAACAGAGCAGCGCGTGTCGGCGCGCAAACAGGCTCTACGAAGAAGCGGTCAAATCGCGCTCCTTCTTCCGCGAGCCGGTCGAGATGCGGCGTATTGATCCAGGGATTGCCGTGGCTGGAAACATCCCCGAAACCCTGATCGTCAGTCAGGATGAGTAGAATGTTGGGCTTTTCACCCGCCTGCAGCAGGCCGGAAAAAACGAGAGCGGAAATCAGCGCGCAAAACTTTCGCATTCCTCATACAATTCCAAAGCAGAACGCAAATCAACGCATTCCGCCCGGGTCCGCCCCGCGCAATCTCGTCATCATTCGCCCTTCCCATCCGGAAAGCCCTCCGTAACATTCCCTCATGAAGCGGATCGTTTTTTTCCTCACGGCAGCTTTCCCTGCCATTTTTACCACCGTCGGATCTGCGCAGGAAGCGATCACTCCGGACAAAGTCATCAACCTGCTGACGAAAGACGGGCACACGGTCAATCTGAACGAAAAATCTTCGCTGACGATGGATCCATCCGAGATCTGGATTCTCGACGAAAACAATCACCTCAAGGTCGCCGGAGGCGGCATGGGCTACATCCGCACGAATGATTCCTACCGCGACTACCATCTCGTGATGGAATACATGTGGGGCGAGCGCACTATGGCCGGACGCGCCGACCGCGCCCGCGACTGTGGTCTTCTCATTCACGCCTACGGAGAGGACGGCGCCTACGGGAAAACGTGGATGAGTTGTATTGAAGCACAACTCATCGAAGGCGGTTCCGGGGACATTCTCGTTCTCGGTAGCAAAAAAGAGGACGGCACCATCGACCCGACCAAAGTCACTGCGACGGCGACACTGGACCGTGATGGAGAACCTGTCTGGGACCCGGAAGGCGAAAAGATGACCTTCCCGAAAAAGGGAGCGACCATGGCCCGAATCAACTGGAAACATCGCGACCCCGACTGGGCTGACGTGAAAGGTTATCGCGGCGCAAAAGACATCGAAAACCCGCTCGGTGAATGGAACCGCATGGAGGTGATCTGCAAAGACGCCACCATGACCATTTACCTGAACGGTGAGAAAATCAACGAGGTCACGGACTGCTACCCGACTGAGGGCTATATCGGATTGCAGAGCGAATGGGCCGAGTGCCACATTCGTCGCCTTGAACTTCACCCGCTCGGAAAGTTTTCGGAGAAATGGGCCGTCGCCGAAAAATCGAAAGACATGGGCTACTCCATCACCGGCGAGAGCATTCTACCGCGCAAACTCCCCCTGTCTCCGGAGGAAAGTCAGACTGCCTGGGAGATCGAGGACGGATATGAAATTCAGCTCGTCGCTTCCGAACCGCTCACTTGTGATCCGGTCGATGTTGTCTGGGACGCGCAGGGCAGAATGTTCGTTGCCGAGATGGGCGACTATCCCCTTCCCGCTGACGACGGCCCTCCCCTCTCCCGGATCCGCCTGCTGACCGATACAGACGGGGACGGTAAAATGGACAAGGCCTCAACCTGGGCTGCAGAGCTCGACCATGTCCAGGGCCTGCTCCCGATGAAGGGCGGACTGCTCGCAACCACCCGGACTGCGATTCTCTTTCTCAAAGACACTGATGGAGATGACGTCGCCGACGTGCGCGAAATCCTCTTCCGCAGCAATGAACCGCGCCACAACCAGCTTCAGGTTTCCAGCCCGCGTTACCATCTCAACAACGACATTTACTTTTGCAACGGTCTCGACGGAAAAGAAATTTATCCGGAGGGAAATCCCGACGGAAAACTCGACTTCACCCGGCTCAACCTCCGATACAATCCGCGCACCGGCGATCTCAAGCCCGTCACCGGGGCCGGGCAATTCGGAGGAACGCTCGATGCCTACGGTCGCCATTTCTATTGTTCCAACCGGAATCCCGTTATCTTTTCTGTCATGCCGTTGGAGGTTGTGAAGCGAAACCCGCTCGCCGGAATCACCCAGGGACACGAGGACATTCAGGAACCCGGAGCACCCGTCCGTCCGATCTCACTCTCTCACACCACTTCCGCCGCGCACGCCGGCACGCACACAGCCGCCTGCGGAATCGGAGTCTACACGGGAGACGCTGCTTCGGACCTGAACGGCAATATTTTCGTCTGTGACCCCACAGCACAGCTCGTCACGAGAAACAAACTCATCCCGAACGGCGCCAGTTTCACTGCCGAGCGCGTCGGGGAAACAAACGAATTTCTCGCTTCAGCCGACGAGTGGGCCCGCCCCGTCAATGTCCGCAACGGTCCCGACGGTGCCCTCTACATCGTCGATATGTATCGGCGCTTCATTGACCACTCCCGCTTCTTCCCTGAGGAATTTTCCAAAGCTCACTACATGCGTGCCGGCTTCGATCAGGGCCGCATCTGGCGAATTGTGAAAAAAGGAACCACTCCGCGCAAAATCGAAGCTCTACCCGAAGCATCGACTGATTTGGTTGCCCTGTTGGGGCACGAAAACGACTGGCAACGTATAAATGCCCAGCGGCTTCTCATTGAAAAACAGGATCAAAGCGTAGTGCCCGCCCTGACCGAACAACTCGATGCCGGGAACGCCCTGCAGACCGCACACATTGCCTGGACCCTTGACGGACTGGATTCCCTGGAACCGGAACATGCAGAGATCGCGCTCGGAACTCTCGATCCGGGAGCAATGGAAAGCGCCCTGCATCTGATCCATGAGAACAACCTCGGGGAAACCTTTGCTCAATCGATCGGAGAACTATCCAATGCTTCGATAACTCCCCGAGTGCAATTCACCGCGATTTCGCTTTTCCCCGGCATCGAGAGAAAATCGAACACACTCGCTGAAGCCGTGATCCGCTCGCCCGAAGACGAGTGGCTTCGCAAGGCAATTCTCAGTTCCCACGGCGAGCAGGCGCCGGAAATTCTCAAGCAGCTTCTGTCTCCCGAACCATTCAACAATCTCGGAGTTTTCACCGACAAACCGCGCGAAATCGCCGCCGGAGCGATCCGTGACTTTTCCCGCCATACCGCAGCACTCGGAAATCTCAAGGCACTCGGCGAAGTTCTCGCGTCGCTCGACGGCGAAGCCAAATGGCAACATTTCGAAGTCGTCTCCGGAATTTCAGAAGGTCTGCGCCGCAGCTCCCTGAAGCAGAAAAGCCTCGCTGCCCTCATCTCCGCGGCACCGCCGGAACTCGGAGACGGAGTTGCCAAACTGAATCATCTTCTGGAAAACGCCACCGCCACGGCCCTCGACCGCGAACGGTCGGTCGGTGACCGAACCGCCGCGCTCGACCTTGTCGCGCAGCGCCCGCTCGAGGAAAAATTCGAAATCGTGGACCAGCTCATCGAGCTCACCGAGACGCCCGAAATTCAGGCAGCGGCGGTCCGAACCCTGACCCGTGATAAGCGCGAGACCGTCGCCGAGTATTTCTTCGAAAGGTGGAAAAGCCTCGCTCCAACACCACGCCGTGAGGCAGTTGCACTCATCACTGGAAACACCCGCAGCGGGCTCATGCTCATGAAGAAGATGAAAGCCGGCGAAATCAGTCCCGCCGTGATGCCTCCCATGACCCGCTGGTCCTACGGGCGCAGCTCCAACGAGGAAATCAAATCGCTCGCCAAAGAACTGTTTGCCCAAACTGACAGCGATCGCGCCAAAGTCGTCAAAGAATACCAGGCCGTGCTCGCATCCAAAAAAGGAGACCCCGAGAAAGGCCTCGCCGTGTTCCAGAAAGCCGCCTGCGTTACTTGTCACAAAGTGGGAGAACAGGGCGTCGATGTCGGCCCTTCTCTCAATGATGTGAAGATCAAACCCGATGAAGCACTTCTCACCGACATCCTCGATCCCAACCGCGCCGTAGAAGAGCGCTGGGTTTCGCAGTCAGTGAACAAGAAAGACGGCACCATGCTGAGCGGTCTTCTCCACGCCGAAGACTCCGCTGCCCTCACCCTCCGCGTTCCCGGAGGCGTCACCATGACCGTCCCCAGAACCGAAGTAAAATCCGTCGAGTCCACCGGACAGTCCCTCATGCCCATCGGCCTGGAGGCAGCGATCACAAAAGAGGAGATGGTAGATCTGATCGCGTTTTTGAAGAAACGGTGAAGAGAAATTACTGCTCATTAGATATTACCTAATTTAACAGGGTTACGTTCACCGCCCAACCCTGTCAGGTCATTGATCATACCCTGTTAGGTTGACAATTCGAGCTTGTCACCTCGTTGAGGAGATCTGACTTCTGAAACGGTAGCTGCACTCGCATGCGCTGCTCCATGTTTCTCCAGCCTTGCGTTTGCAAGATCAAAACAGGCTTTTTCATGGAGCGCATTGGAATATTCGTCTTCCTTAGGGAGCTGAAGCATTCCAATCATATTACGTAGTAGCAGTATCGGTGTTAAAATGACTCCGATTGGGAATCCCCACCATCCAAGAGTGAAGGTGTAGATAAAATCCCAAAAAGAATTTTTAAAACTGCACTTGCGGCAGCAAACTTCCGTCTTCGTGTTAAAAAATGAAAAAAGAAAGGCCGATGCAACTCGGTACGATTCATGAATGTCAACCGGCCCATCGCCACCACACTTAGGACACGAGCCTTTATGAATCGAGCTTGCTAAGTCATTCACGAGATCCTCGGGGATCGCATCCAATCCGAGAACATCAACAGCAGCGTGTCTGCAGTTTTCTCCACAATACAATCGCTTCCCGACCTTTTTGCCGCCCAGGACAATCGTGTTTTTACAATAGCTGCATGCTTTCATGTCTAACTATATTTTATAATTTCCATAATATCAACCGTTTCAATATTCCATACGTTTCGCGCTTCATGGAATTTCGTTTGTGGTCAAATGATAGAGAGCGAGTTGAAAGTTTGAATTCGAATTCTCATGCCACAAATCCGCTCGTTGCTTGCACCACATCCTCTCTTGCATTCCCCCGCATTCTGAGAGAACTCTTTCCCCACTATGGGAAGAGCATTTGAATATCGCCGCGCGGCAAAGGAGGCACGTTGGGACAAGATGTCCAAGGTGTTTCCAAAGATTGGAAAAGCCATCACAATGGCTGCCAAAGAGGGTGGTCCCGACCCGGATTCGAACCCGAAGCTCCGACTCGCAATTCAGAATGCGAAAGCGGCGAATATGCCGAAGGACAACATCGCTTCGGCGATCAAACGGGCCGAGGGCAAAGACGCCGCCGAAATTTCTGAGATCAACTACGAAGGAAAGGGTCCCCACGGGGTCATGGTTTTCGTGGAATGCGCAACGGATAATACGAATCGCTCCGTCGCTAACATTAAGACCATTTTCAATAAGTCCGGCGGGGAAATGCTTCCCAGTGGGTCACTCAACTTCCTTTTCAATCGCAAGGCAGTCGTTGAGTTCGATATCGCTGAGGGCATGGATATCGAAGAGGTGGAGCTCAATCTCATCGATCACGGCCTGGAGGAACTGGAGGTCGAGGACGGAAAAGCAAAAGCCATCGCTGACTTCACTGACTTTGGAAAACTGACTTCCGGATTTGAAGAGCTGGGCATCGAGATGAAAAAGGCAACACCTCAGCGTATCCCGACCGATCCGAAAGATTTCTCGGACGATCAGATGGATGAAATCGAGGAGCTTCTCGATAAACTCGAAGACGACGAGGACGTCCAGGCGGTGTTCACCAACGCCTAGCGCGCCATTTCGATCACCCGCTGCGCTGTAGCCGCCTTTGCAAAAAGGTGGCCGTTCACCTGCCCAACCGGCCACGGTCTTGCGACCGCGGCTACT
>JAKSBG010000516.1 GCA_022361255.1 Verrucomicrobiales bacterium | reverse complement strand
TTCCCAATTGCTCGTCCATAAACGTGACGGTTGCATAGTAGTCGGCCCACATCTTTTTGATATTGTCAGGAAATTTATCAATTCCCGTTTTCTGAGAGGTCGAGCTTTTCTTTACCAGCTCCGGAATATCGTCGAGATCCCCCTCCGGAACTTTCGGAGAAGGAATTTCCTGATAGGGATAATCTTCAAAATAGGAGGCGGGCGCCACGCTCGGGTAATGAGGGCGGACAAAGCCCGTCGCGAGAAAGAATCGCTGATCGGACCTGGCACGCTGCTTCAGCAGTTCGACTGTCTTTTCCGCCGCTTTCCAATCCGGCTGCTCTGAGCCGTCGCCGTCAGATTCAACACTGGCGAACATCCGGTGAGGCATCTTCGTCGACTGCCTGTTTTCGAGATCACGTGTTTCAATATTGAAATTGAGGAGACGATACAATCCGGGCGTATGGGCCTCCTGCCCTTCACAGTTGAACCGCTCCGTCCACGTCTCCGGAATATCGTTTCCGTTCGTCCCCGCAATAATATCGCCGGGGACCCTCATGTGAAAAATTTTCCCGACGCGTGCCGAATAGAATCCCTGCCCAATGAGGTGCTCTCCAATCGTCGATCCTTCATCGCCCACATATCGACTGTGCATGAAAGACTGGCGTGACGGGTGACAGGAAAGCCCCTGACAATAGGCTCTCTCAAAAACCATCGAACGCTCCGCGAGGGCATCAATGTTCGGTGTCTTGCAAATCCTGTCTCCGTAACAGCCAAGCACGCTGGCCTTGAGATCGTCCGAAACAATCAGAAGAACATTTCGAATTTCAGATGCTTTCAGGCCGGTCGTTGAGACCGGAGTCATAGCCAGTATGAGTAGTGCGAGCCAGCGAATCATCCCCTGACACTAGAGACTACCCCGTCGGCTTGCAACGCCGCAAAAATGGCAAAACCAACCCTGTCTGGTCTGGCAGCAGACAGGGTTACCTGCCTGAACCAACCCTATTTGATTCGCCAATCCCTTTTGTCTTTGCAATGAGAAAGATGACTGCCGCGGTTCACTTTCAACCGGTGACCAGAAGAAACCAGCCACCCTGAAGCCGGGGGATCTGAATTCGTCATTCCTGTTCTGTCGCATTCTTCGAAGCCTCTCCAGCGACTTCTTTCTTCTGCAAGGGAAGGGATATCGCAAGCCCTGCGACTTTTTCATCAACGGTGGTTCGATTGCGATCATGGCATTTCAGGCATTCGTTCTTGATGTGAACCACCCCGACAAAACGATAACGCCCGCGCTCTTCCCCCTCATACTCCTCAGCTCCTGCTTCGAGGGCTTTTGCTGCAGCCTCCTCAAATCGATCCTGAGGTTCATGATCTTTACCTCTGGTGGCATTCACACCGAGCCAGCGAATATCGACATCCCAGGACCGCCGCATTTCATCGAACACATCATCAAGAGACTGGGACGGAAGACTGAGAGCTTCGTCGTCGCCATCACCAAAGAAATCACGATGCATCACCTGCAAGGAGCCGTGCACCAGTTCGTGAATCCAGCGTGCCCGACCCCGCGCCTCGTCGAGACTGATCGGAATGCTTTGTTCCGATTTCACTTTTGCCTCTGCTGAAATCTCGACTTTTTCCGTTTCCTTCTCTGCTCTGACGGAAGTTAGAGAGAACCCAAGCGGTGCGAGAGCATAAAGAATCGGTAGTATCGCGGTGTGTTTCATTACGGCATCCTATAAGATGCATTTAAAATGCATCTTATTCACCGGTTTGCAATTCCCATTCCTTTCAAAGCGCGGCGTGAACGCGTCTTCGGGCCTTCAACAAGACACCGCTTTCCCCGGTCGCCCGCTACCGCCCCCTCGGTTCAGTCGCTCATTCGGGCGGCAGCAACGGTTATAGCGAAGTGGCGCGTGTGCTGCGCGCTACTCCCTCCCTTTGGACGCCTTCGCAACCGCTGCTGCGACGGGATTGATCGAAGGCATTGCGGGGAGTTTCGGATTGGTGTTGATGCTCTGCGTTTTCGGCCCGTCTGCCGAATCCAACGTTGGCTCGTCGATGATTTCCTCCACCTCAACGAGGCGGGCCTTCACATTGGTCCCGATCACGAGAGAATCCCCGCTGCGAAGAGTCCTCGCTTCGTCTTTGACCACATCACCACGCAGACGAGTTCCATTCGTCGACCCGTTGTCGACCACTTCGTAACGCCTGCCACGCTTTCGCAGAGTACAATGACGGCTGGAAACGGTCTCCCAATCGAGAACGATTGAATTCTCTTCGCTCCGTCCGATGGTGATTTTATCGGCGCTGAGCAGAAAATGTTTCACGGATCCCTCGGGAAGAGCGATCACGAGGCAGTGTTTCGTGTTTGCCATCAGTTCGCCCAAGTTAGGAATCGCAGACCCTCTTGTCAATGCCGGCTGAGGGTTTCCGTAGCGGATCGAATGACGAAAGCAGTGCTCTGTTCTCCGGACGCGGCGTGCCCGAAATCGATCACCCCTTTCCCGCCTCCCAGGCAAGACGAATGGCCTCCAACTCCTCCCACCGCTCGTAGAGCTGGCGAATGGCCTCTTTCTTT
>JAKSBG010000540.1 GCA_022361255.1 Verrucomicrobiales bacterium | reverse complement strand
GCATTCCGGAGTCGGCCAGGAGATAGCCGGCAGCTGGTTCCTCCCAGATCTGTCCGGTCGCGGTGAGAAGCTCCTTCACCATTTCATCGTAGGGCTTGTCTTCGCGAACGGACTGCTTGATGTATTCGATGTAAGGGTCGGCCTTGAGGTCCCCGTTCCCCATCATTACAACCCCGTCACGAATCCGGAAGAGATCGGAATAGTAATTGTACATCCGCATTGCGAATGCGGGGGAATCGAGAAGCTCGTCAATCAGGTCGGCACGCTTGGTCTGCGAGCGGCTGTTGAGAAATTTCTCCGCTTCTTCAAAGGTAGGGATTCGCCCGGCGATATCGAGGTAAATACGGCGAAGGAACTGGTTGTCGTTGGTCAGCTCATTCGGAATGCACATCTGCATTTCCCGCTCGATCTCCTCCTTGCGCTTCGCTTTCTCCGCATTGGTCAAACTTTCTTTCCCGGGAAGCTCAGCGAGTTCGTCACGCAGTTTGTAGTAACTTTCCTTCATCTTCGCCACGACGAGCTTATCGATCTCGGCAGCGAGCGCCCGCGGATCCGTCGGGAGGTTGCCTTTAACGAAAAGCTGATCCTCTTCACTCAATTTCGAGACCGCGTAGTTGATCGTGGTTCCGTTTTCGAGCTTCAGCTTTACAGCAGCGGTGGCACCGGCACCTTCCGTGCCGACAAATTCCGCTTTCAGGGTTCGGCCGTCGGCGGAAGTCCAGGTTCTCATTTCGGCGCGAAGTCCGGTTGAGAAAAGCACAAAGACGCTCAGCACGGCTGCGATATGCAGGGGGGATGTTCGTTGGTTTTTCATGGATGTTTCTAGAGAGCTGTGCACGCACTCGTAAAGAGTATACCGCGCGCGAAATGTGGTGTTACAAGGATAAGATAATTTTTTATGAAAATTATATCAAGTTGTCTGTTCAATCCCCGCACAGGTCCTGAACGGCGATGGTGGGAATTGCTTCGCGAAAGAGATTTACTTCATCAATCCAGCCGCTGAGCCCCTCTTTTCCGGCATCACCGAGTCGCAAAATCCCGGCACGGGCGGAAGGAACCTCCGAGGGTTCAAATCCGGTAAAAGACTCCAGCACCCCGTCGACAAAGAGGTGAAAATGAGAGGATACTCCCGCATCATCCCCGCCGATAAAACGCCCGACAACATGGTGCCAGTTTCCGTCTGCAATATCGGTCGTCCCTGTAATTTCCCCGCTTCCAACGGCAACTCGAACCGCTCCGCGCGTGCCGCTCTCTCCGGAAAGATTGCAGAAGAAGCTCCATCCTTCCTCCTCGTGCCCGTAGCGCAGCAACACCTGATCCGCTTCGCTGCCAATTTCAGGCGGAATTCGGACCCAGAAGGAAACGGTGAAAGGGTCGTCGAGTCGAAAGTCATGAGACAAGGGAATTTCGAGGGATGTCTCCGGCTGAAATACAAGGCCTCCCCCGGACTTCCCGATGGAACGCCTCGGGGCATTTCCCAGTTCGCCGGATGCCACCAAAGGCAAGTCGTAGACCTGGGAGCTTCCCGTGTCTTCAATCATGGCACCAACAGACTCGTCGAAGGTGTAGCGAAGCGCCGGGACCGGAACCGGGACTCTTCCTATCGTCATCACGAAATTGTCACCAGCGTAGGGAACCGGCTCCAGCCCGTTCCGGGTGCGGCTGTCTGCAACAAGAGCCAGCCCCTCCTCGACGAGAACCGTTTCCGAGTTGCCACTCGTGCGACTTGCTTCCACGGACCCCTGCATGACGTGGAGTTCGGAGTCCCCGTTCGGAAGCACTTCCACCCCGAAGCGGGTTCCGATATCTACGGCATTGAGACGTGGAGTATTGACAGTAAAACCGGACGCCGGCGGAGGAACCTCAGCAGTGAGCCTTCCCGCCTGAAGAAAAACGCGATTGCTCGATTCGATACTCAATTCTGCAGGACCTTCGATCATTGCAGAAGCACCGGAATTAAACACAATCCTTGCCTTTCCTGATTCGATTTCGAGCAGGCCGTTCTTTAACCAGCCATCTTCACGGATGCGAGACTGCGTTGCGGGGGACCACCTCAAATCCGTGCTCTGTTCCAGTCTCGCCACGAACACCGGGCCGGATACAGCCTCCGGGCTCGTCGCGGAAATGATTGAGCCTCCTTCGCGGAAAATAATCCCCTGGAGAACAAACATCAGGGCAACGGTCGCGGCAGCGGAGATGAAACCTGCTTTCACCAAATCCGGCCAGCGTAGCGGCACGACGCCTTCTCTTTCCTCCACAATTTCTGTGAGTACCGATTTGGCAAACCCACGGGAGCCATCGGCCCCTTCAGAACGCAGGCGCGCCATCACGGATTGCTCGAACGACTCCGCATCCATGACATCCACCTCTCCCAGGAGTGCGCTCAGCGCGGTATCCATTCGCACCTGCGTGAGAAAACTGGCGCGCAAATCGGCATCGTTGCGGAGAGCATGCTCCACCTGTTGCCGGCCCCGTTCGTCGAGTTCTCCGGCAAGATAAGCTTCTATGTGAACAGCATCCATGTTCTAAAAATAATCCGGCTGCGCCTCCATTCGCGATTCAATACACTTTCGCAGCGCGGTGCGGACCCGACACAGAGTCGTCCTTACCCAAGCCTCGCTTTGCTGGAAAGCTTCCGCCATTTCGCGGGAGGATTCGGAAAGTTTGTATTTGTGTTCCAACAGCTTTCTCTGTTGATCCGGGAGTTTCCGCAGACACTCCTCCAAATGAATAATAACCGGGGACTCCGGGGTGACTTCTGATGTTCGTGACTCCTCGAGCAGGTAGTGTTCCAGAAACTTTTCCCGGTTGTTTGAAAGCCTCTTGTGCCGAAGCGTTTCTTTGCGAACCAGATTGAACGCAATGGCGCGCAGCCATTTACCAAAATCTGTCCCCGCCTCAAAATCGTGAATCCGTCGGTGGGCAAAAACGAAGGTTTCGTGGGCAATTTCATCGATCAGGTGAGGAATCGGCAGCTTCATGGCAACAAACGCACGCAGGCGGGAGCCGTGCAGATGAAGCAACTCCTCAAAAGCAGACAAGTCGCCATCCTGCACCCGCAGGACCAAATCCGTTTCTGTTTCTTTTTCACTCACCGTCAAAATATAACGGCAATAAGAGGGAACGTGACAAAGAATTCCGTCTCTCCTGCTCTCCGGGTAACAGCGCAGGAATGGGGGCTGCAATCAACTCCTGGACAGTTTGAAGTGGAAAAGTTCAATTTCTTTCTCAGAATCTACCGGAAACGCGAATCCCGCCGTAGTGGGCGTTCGCATTTTCCCGAAAGAAATGTCCTTCGTAGTCGAGCGACACAGACCATGCCTCACTGAGCTCCAGCCGGACTCCGCCACCGGCACTGAGGTAGTCTTTTCCGGGCCGCGCCTGATTGAGAGTGGAAGCAAGCCCGCCGGTCGGGTTCAGAACGCCGTTTCCGGGTCCAGAGAAGAAGGGGCTCTGCTGGAGTTGGGCAGTAACTGCATTGTCCGGACCTTCGTGCTCCCTCTCCCAGGCGGCGCGGAGCTGTGGGGTGATGATGACTTTTCCCATTTCGCTGGTTCGGGAAACCTGCCAGCCGATTTTGCTGATGAGAGATTCATATTCCTGCCCGAAAACGTCGAGGGCTCCCCGTGTGGGGCCGGTTTCAGAAAAGCCGTCGATCTGCCCTTCGGTGTAGTCGAGACCAAAAAACGGGCCGGTTACTACGGGGCGCGTGCCTTCTCCCAGCCGCAGGTTGTAGCCTCCGTCGAGCGAGGCGCTGTGGGCAAGGCCGTCGGCGCCGCCCTGCGTCATTGTTCCGAGTCCGGTGTTCCGGTGCAGCTCGTTCTGCAAATCGCTGAGGGTGTAGAGAAAGCTGAGGTAGCTGTTTTGGGTCGGCAGCCAGGAGAGGTAGGCGTGGACCTGGTGACCGTTCAGATCGAGACCGCCAATGTTTCCGCCGAAGCGGTAATCGCTCTCCAGGTAGGTCCAGGCCAGGCCTGCCGCCCAGGTTTTTGCTCCGGAGTATTCGACTCCTACTGAGCCTGAGTGAGTGTCCCCTGCGCTTCCTGCCTCACCGCCGATGTTGTCGATTCGCTGGCGCCCGAAATCACTGTGTGCCCACCAGCGCCATTGTTCCTCTTGCGGTTTGACGAAGAGAATCTCCTCCGGAACGTTCGCGTCGGAAAGGAGTGGGCTGTTCATCTTAGAGGCCGGGTGGGCACCAATGCCGGCGCGCAAGCGAAAGAGCCGTTCGTTGATGTCGCGACGAGTGGTGTGGATCGCGCCGAGATTGGCATCGCCCATTGCGGCGATGGCGGGGAGTCCGGAGAAGAGAAGAGAGTTCACCGCGCCGGTGTCGGTGACAGTGACGCGCCTTTCAGTAGTCACAGGAGCCACGATCTGATCTCCTCTCAGGAAAAAATCGTCGAGAAAGTAGCTTTCCGCTGCAGCTGACAGAACGCCCTCGATTCGAATGCCTAGATTGGCGTTGTTCGCGGCAGCGGCCCCGAGGGTAAAGCTTCCGCTTGAGGTGGAAACCGTGTTTCCCGCTCCAGTTCCGCCATCAACAAATCCGGGAGTAGTGGTCCCCCAGACACCGGTACGCTGAAACAGTGGTGTGAAGCCGCCCCCCGTGTCGACAAAGATAGAAAGGCTGTCGACGTTGTTGGCAAGATAGGCCCCGCCTTCAAACTGGGTAGCGCTTTGAAAGGCAAAGATTTCCACAGTGACGTTGCGGAAACCACTGGTATCGAAAAAGCGTGTAATGGTCGCATCGACCCGCCCGGCTCCACCTGTTTTGTCAAATTCAGCAACAGTACCGGTCGAGAAAATGTCACCGGTTGCGGTGTTTGTGGTAACAATGTTTTCGGTCCAGCCGGCAGCGGCGGGATCGGTCGCAAAGTCGTCGTTGAATATGACTTGCTGTCCGTTCGCAGAAACGGTCACAAACAGCAGTGCACAAAACGCAAGGGGAGGAAGCGGATTGAACATGGCGGTAAGGGGGAGGCACGGCATGTTACCTTTCTTAGCCGACTGATTCAACAAATTGTGAAAATGCGGGAAAATGCATTGTACCTTACTGATGCTACGTGGGTAAGGACCACGTAACCGGCACTTCGAAGGACTGATTGTAGCGGTTTTTGTATTTTACGATGCCGTGTTGGGCTCCGTATTCGTGCACCATCTTCGTCACTTTGACGTCAAAGCAGCAGTATTCGGCGATGTCCATAATGCGGCCCTCCTGCCACCATTTGATCGCGTCGGTTCCGACGGCGGTTTTTCCCTCTCCCAGTGATTCCGCCGCGACAGCGTCGAGCTTTGGTTTGTGCTCGAGTTCTTTCTCCAAATCGAGCATCAGGTCGAGATTGTTGGTCTGTTCCTTCAGGTCGAGAATGGTGTAGCCCATCAGAACTTCGTAGTCGAACCAGATGTGATTGAAGCCGACGACCAGATCGGCGTTGCAGAGTTCGTCGATGAGTTCCTGCACCATCGACTCGTCGTAGATCGTGTAGCTGTTTTTGGCCGAACTGTAGGTGACGCCGATGGACATCTTCATGTCGGCCTTTCGATCCCATCCGCCGACATCATTGGCGGATCGCTGGGTTTCCAAATCGAAATAGACGTAGTTCTCTGCCATGGCTCGACGGTGAGTATCGTCGGGATTATTCGTAGGCTTCAAACAAATTCCAGGGGAGATCGGGAAAAATCGGGTGTTTCTCCGTAATTTCGTCGAGTCTACCGTCGTCACCACTCGTGAGGATTTCCCGGATTCGATCGAAATCGGCAAGGTGTTCCCGGGCCCGCTTTTCAGCATATTCGCGGGAGGGCTCGACTCGCATGAGAAATCCCCAGTCGCTCGACTGGGCCAGAAGCAGCTCGCGAACCATGAGCTGGATGCAGCGCTGGTAGTGTGCCGTTCCCTCTTCGTCGTAGTCGGCTCGGTTCTGGTCAAACATTCCGGTGAAGCGGGCCAGCATATCAGCCCGATTCTGAACCTCGGCCTGCAGCCAGTTGTTTTCCGGGCTGGTCCAGCTCTCGAAATATCCGCCTTCACTCCAGGAAGACGCTGCGGGATCGGCTTCCGGTTTTTCTTCGCTTTCGGTTTCTTTCAGAAATTCGACCGGGTTCACGAACCGGAAATCGCCCCGCTCTGCGGTGATGCGGAACATCTTTTCCAGAAACTCGGTTCCTTCGAACCACCAGTGGCCGAAAAGGTCCATGTCAAAGGCGCAGACGACGAGAGGATTCTCGATGCCGTCCGCCTCAAGGCCGGCGAGTTGTGCTCCCCGGCTACTGACAAAACGCAGGGAGTGTTCCTCGACTGCTCGCGAGGCAAGCTCCGGATCGTAGAGAAGATTGTCATCCCCCTCCCGCTGGAGACGATGGTATTTCAGGCCGGTGAGTCGCCGCTCTTCACTGTCGCCGAGATACTCGCGCAAGTATTCAATCGGCGCGTCGAATCCGATGTCACGCATGAAGTTGCGGTAGCGACCGTCTCCGGGGAAGCCTTCGTCTGCGCTCCAGATTTCGCTGCTGCTTCCGCTGTCCCGACCAAAGATATGCAAGCCGTCCTCGTGTTTTCCGACGATGTAGGGAAAGCGTTCATCGGCGCCGGAGGCAGCCTTCATTCCGTGCTCCTCGACAGCGGTCCATTCGATCCCCTCACGACGGAGGAGGTTGGAAACAGCGGGGGCGTAGGCGCACTCGGGAAGCCAGAAACCTTTCGGCATTCTTCCGAAGCTTTGCACGTATTGCCGGATCCCGACCCGCACCTGAGCCTGGCCGGCTTCCGGGACCCGCATCAGAAGGGGAAGAATTCCGTGGGTTGCAGCACTCGCGGTGAATTCCAGATGACCGCTGTCCCGGAGGTCACTGTAGGCTTTGATCAGGTCCCCCTGCCAGGTTTCCACATAAAGGCTGCGGAGGCGGAAAATGCGGTCCTCGTAGTCCGTTGCGAGTTCACGAAAACCGGTGACATCGCCGCGCTCCACCTCGTCTCGG
>JAKSBG010000190.1 GCA_022361255.1 Verrucomicrobiales bacterium | reverse complement strand
CGTCGAGGACGGGCTCGCCTTCGTGGTGAGCGATGGCGATTCGAAGTCGACCGTTTCCGAAAAGAGAGCGAGCCCCGCGCAGGTAGCTCCTCATTGGACCTGTCCAACAAGCGATAGCTCTGAGGCAAGATCAGAAGCTATCTTTGGGGTTAGGGCCGTTTTGTTAGGTCCATTGTGAACGTGAAAGGGTCGCTTGCAGACGTATTTGGACGATCCTTGTGGCCCGGAGAAAATTCGAAGACCCAATATTCGTAATCCTTTTCAGGCCATTTTCGTCCTCTCACTTTGAAACCTGTCTTCGAAATTGGAAAGACCGTTAACGACTTTCCCTTAGTTGGTCCGAAGGAGAAATTCCCAGAACGGTCGGATGTCGTACTAGTCGTTTCTGTTGTGCGACCTTCGAAGAAGCTATACTTGTCAATCTCGGCGCCTATCGAGACGTCGGGAAGTGGGTCTCCTCGTGAATCGATGACTCGTCCGTGAAATTCGACAATACCAACCTCACTCTTCTGGTTGCGGTGCATGTGCCACTTCACCTTGATCGGATATGCAAAAAAGTAACCTATGCCGATAAGAACGGCGAGCGTAAGAACGGCTGAAACGAAACAACCCTTTTTGTCATCCGATGCCATTTTCTAGCCCTAACGTCAGAGGCCAGTCGCTCGATACTGAGAGCGCGAACGGAGAATACGAAATCGAATTACGAAAGTCAATCGACTCCAAGCAAGTATCGAGTTAAGTGCGACGGATTGTTCGCCAAATCGATTCACTCCGCGCTTCCACTCACCTCTATTGAGAAACCACAGGCGAAAGACAACTCGGCCACGACTGAAGGAATAACCAAACTGTGAACTTCATCTATTGCGGCGGCCAAATGCAGTGTGTAATCCGAGGCATCTTTCGAAAGCATTCTAAGGAGTGGTCTGATCTCAGAAAGGTCTTCAGCAATAGCTTCAAGACTTTGCGGGAGTTCAAGAACCCAAAGACCAAGGTCTCCCCTGACAAGTTCAAACACACCTTCAGCAAGCTGATCTTCCCTTGTGACTCTGAGGAGGGCGTTTGTGATAACTGCCTTGCTCATAAAACCTTCAGGCGAACACTACATCCACGACCGACCCTCCCCTATCGGGCACTCACCCGCCGGAATTTGATCGCCCATGTCGAGGGAGTAGAATGGATTCCCCCAATGATGTCAAGGGTTGGGGGCTCTCACGAGGCGATTTCCCGCACCCGAACTATTCTCTGCAAATCACTTAAAAATTCAATTCACTCCCGGCCCGATCATTGGGTTTAGATATCCTGACTTTCCACCGATTCAACAGGGTATCCCCGACGACTCAACAGGGTTTGGTCTGTGATCCAACAGGGTTGCTTCGGGCCCTCATTCCCGGAAAATTTCTGCGACTTCTTCGCTGGCGCAACGGGGTGTTTTCTTTTTAGGTTTCCGAAAAATGAGATTTCTCCGAACTCCCCTGCCCTCTTGTCTCGGCCTCATTGCTGCGACCTGTTTTCTTGTCTGTCCGATCCTGCGGGGTCAGGAGAAGGATGCCTATACGCTTCGCAAAGCCGTGGAATGCAGCCCGCGTCACGGGATCCCGAATGTCCGGGCGAAAATCGCTTCGGGCGAAACGGTGCGGATCGCCTACCTCGGCGGAAGCATTACGGCGGCTCCCGGCTGGCGGGTGCAGTCGCGGGAATGGCTTGAAGAGACCTACCCGGACGCGACCTTTGAGGAAATTCACGCCGCGATCGGCGGGACGGGATCCGATCTCGGGGTGTTCCGATTGGGACAGGATGTTCTTCGTCATGAGCCGGACCTGCTCTTCGTCGAATTTGCCGTGAACGACGGAGGCGCGGCTCCGGAGCGGATTCACAAAGCGATGGAGGGGATCGTTCGGCAGACATGGAAATCCGATGCTGCGATCGACATTTGCTACGTCTACACCGTCAGTGAACCGGTGATGGATGATCTGCGGGACGGGAACATGCAGCGTTCCGCCAGCGCGATGGAGGAGCTGGCCGATCATTACGGCATTCCCACGATCCATTTCGGCGTCGAAGTGGCAGCGATGGAAAAGCGCGGCGAGCTAATTTTCAAAGCTCCGAAACCGGAAAACGCGGCTGAGGCAAAGCCGCTGGTTTTCTCCACCGACGGAGTGCATCCGCACACCGAAACGGGCCACAGGGTGTACAGCCAAACCATCGCGAAATGCTGGCCGGCGAGTTGGGAAGCCGGGGCAGAGCCGGGGGATCACGCCCTTCCCGCCCCGCTCCGGGCGGACAACTGGGAGGCCGCGAAACAGGTCGCGATCACTCCGGACATGTTGCAGGGCGACTGGGAAACACTTCCGGAAGACAACACGATCGCAAAACGCTTTTCCCGGAACATGCCGGTGATGCACCGCGCCGGAAGTGCGGGAGCGACGCTCAAATTCCGATTCCGCGGCATCTCGGCCTCGGCTTTTGATGTGGTCGGTCCGGATGGCGGAATGTTGAAGATCGAGGTCGATGACGCGGAGCCCGCGATGCGACGCCGGATCGACGGCTACTGCACCTATCATCGCATGTCGAAGGTTCCGATCGCTTCCGAAATCGAAGACGGAGAGCACGAGGTCCGAATCACGCTCACGGAGGAGAAACTCGACAAGCGGGAGATTCTCTTCGAAAAGAACCGCGAGTTTTTCGACAAGCATCCGGATCGTTATGAAGAACACGTGTGGTATGTGAGTTCTCTCCTGATTATCGGCGATATCGTCGATCCCTGATTTTACCGCTTTCTGACCATGACAACATCCCGCCTGATTCTCACCGCCCTGCCCGTTCTTTTCCTTGCCTCCGTCCTGCCGGTTCGGGCAGAACCTCCATATCCGAAGGTCTTTTTCGAGGACGATTTTTCGGGAGAGAAGCTGGGGGAAAAATGGGGTTCATGGAAAAGCGAAACGGTGGTCCGCGACGGCGTCATGGTCGGGATCACTCCGAAGACAGCCGACCATCCGTCGGTGAATACGATCGAGCTGCCTCCGGTTGCCGATCTCGAAGTGGCGGTTTCGTTTCGGTTCGCCGGTTCGAACCGGTTCAACATCATGTTTCGCGACCTAGACTACGAAGGATCGCATGCGGGACACATCTGCCATGTCGGAATCAGTCCGACGAACGTTTCGATTTTCGACGGCAAGACGGGAATCTTTCGAAAAGATCTGCGCGAGAAGCGAAAAGCCGGGGAAAAACTGGATGCCGAAACGCAGGAGATGCTGAAGAGCAAGGAGTCGAAAAACAAGATCGAGCTCGACCCGGAAGCCTGGCACAAGCTCCACATCCGAATTGAGGGGGATGTGTTGAAAGTCTGGATCGACGACGAGCCGGCCGGCTCATTGCAGTCGGAAGGAATTGCTCACAGGACGATTTCGAACATGAATATCACCACGGTCGACCGGGAAGTTCACTACGACGATTTTTCGATCCGGCTCCGGTGACCGGAGTGTTGGGATTTACGAAAAGCGCGGTTGGAACCTGCTCAGCGCTCACTTTTCTCACTGAGCTGACCGGCGATAAATTCGATCTGCTGCACCCGCTCCCCCGGCGGAGTTTCCTTGAGCACAAGCGAGCACGGCGCGCCAACTTCGTCGCACCGTTTTTTGATCGCGATACTGTGACGCGGGTGGTGAATGATGTCGCCGGGCACTTCATTGGGCCGCGGATTGATGAGCAGGACCGGCGGGTCGTCTGCATCAATCATCGCCATCATGTCGATTTCAGCGCGCAGCACCCTGCCGGTTTCCGAATCCAGTTCGCTTTTCTCGATTCCCAGCCAGTCGGCAAAGTCATCGCGACTTTTCAAAGCGGTCACGGCGCCCTCATCGACGCCGACAATTTCATGCCACTGCATCTGGTCGTAGGTCGCCTGGGTGCTGAGCGCCGCTCCGCAGACCGGCTTCGTAGACTGGCGCGCCACGGGATCGGGTGAATCAAGATCGGCGAGGTCATCGTGGTAGCAGGCCCACAACGTCACCCCGGCGCCGGCGGAACCGCCGAACATGGCAATGCGTTCCGGATCGATGTGATAGCGATCCGCATGGTGACGCAGAAACTGAATCGATCGCAAAGCGGCAGGAAAAACGTCGGGCCAGGGGATCTGTGTTTTAAACGGATAGTTGATCGCGACAAAGGTGATCCCCCGGTCGAGATATTGCTGCGCGGATCGCCTGACCAGCGTTTTGTCCCCGCCCACGAAGCCCCCCCCGTGTATCGCGATGACAGCCGGCGCCTGCGCACCCTCTTCCGTTTTCGCCACCCAGATATCCATGACGCTCCGCTCGTGATCTCCGTATTTCACGTCGGGGAAATCCGGCCCGGGAGCCTCCGCCTGTCCCGGCCGGGTGCGCCCCTTCCCGCCTCTCATTCCCTGCCCGAACTCACTGCGATCGATGAAACCGTCACTATTTCGGTCGAGGCGCTCGAAGTTTCGCTCGAGAACCGGACCGGCCTCCGCTGCGGAGATTTTTCCATCACCGTCCGCGTCACGTTGCTGCAAAATGGTATCGAGTCGTGACCCCTGAGCGGTCGAAAGACCGGGGGCGACAATCAGGAGAAAAGACAGGAGAACGTGTGCGGAAAGATATTTCATAATGGAAAAGGAAGGCTGCATTCAACCTCCGGATGAGTGAACCCTGACGACGACGAATCGTTGCGAAAGGATCGCGTTTTCCCGCAGGGAAGTGGAGAAATCCCGGGTTGAAGAGCGATTCGACCGGACGAAGGACTTCTCCGATCACCCGATCAAAGGTGCCTCGCCGGGGCGAAAAACGATCAGACCCGCGTTGCTGCTTTTCTCCCGCAGGTATTGGGAAATCCGGCCGTCAACAATGCACTGGCGGCCTTTGCTGCGCGAGGAAGTGGCGTGCATAAAGCGACAGGTGGATCCGTCGCGCAACGCCAGTCCGACGTGGGAGGTGTAGCTGGCGTGCCAGGTCGATACGATCGCGAGAACGTCTCCGTCCTGCAGTTTCGACTCAATCGAAGCGACGCGCGATTTGGGAATGTAGTAGACAGGAAGAGTGGAAATGTAGTGCTCGATCCTCGTCATCCTGGGAACCATCGAGGTATCGTTTCGCAGATAACGCGAATTGCGAATCGCGGTCGAGGTGTCCATGTATTTGACTCTCCGGCTCAGGCGCTGTCCGCCCAGCGAAGCGGTCACGTTTTTCCCGAGTCCCCGTTTTTCGTTATCGGAAAAAACTTCCTCGAGGTGGTGCATGCGGCTCACGTAGGTGCCGTCACACTGGCCACCCCGATAGCGTTCCATCTCAATGTAGTGGAGCAGCCCCTCCCGAGTCCACTGCGACGGGGGATTTTTGACGAGACGGGCCATCGCGAGCGAAGCTTCGTAGAAAGTCCAGCAATCGAGCCCGTCAAAATTGACCGAGGGCGACTCGATGCGGTCGTCGATTTCGAGCGTGTAGTTGACGTAGGGTGTTCCGCAGAGCGCTTTGCCGACGGTGGCGGTTCGTTTTCCGATTGGGAGAGAGGCCCAGTTCTCGCGGCGGGCGCGATCACAGAGTTGCCGGAATTTGGCTTCCCCTTTAAATACGGTGGACCAGGGCAACCGCGGCGGGCGCAGCGAGCCGGAACCTTCTCCGTCGGGAATCGTCCGGCATCCCGGAAAAAACAAAGCAGCTCCGGCTCCTCCAGCGAAGGTCAGAGCGGAACGGCGTGTGATTGGCGAAGGGAGAGTCGAATTTGACATGTGTCGGTGCGGATTCAGGAAATCCGTTGATACAATCCGCCCTGAGTTTTTCTTTTTCAAGCTGCGTGATTTTGCAAAGAAACGAAATTCGGGGCTTTAAAAATACGATTGGGAAGCAGCTTTATGCAGCCCGGTGAAGAACGCAGCGCATTGCCCCATCCCGCCCGCAGATTTGGAATCTCCCTTTCGAAGGCAACCCGAACCGGGGTGATGCTTTTTTGAGTTCGGCTACGGCTCTTATTCCTTACCGTTTTGCTGCTTTAAAAAGCGGAACAAGCCGCCTTTTTTCGACCTTGATTCCCCACCCTGTGAGCCGCGGACAGATGCCTCCGGAACCGGAACCGGCGTAGCACGAATCGGAGCAGGAGTCGCCTCCGGCACTCGCACACCCGGTCGACTTCGAGGCTTCGAAGGAGTGGGATCAACAGCCCCGAACGTTTCATACTCGACCCGGAATACGCGGTCGAGATCCGCCCCGAGCGCTTTCTCCAACCGAATCAGCGACTGATTGTAGAGCCGGTCGGCAGACAACTGGTATTCCCGAAGTTTGTGCTGCTGCATTTCGGTGTCGTAGCGGAGCTGCTCTTTGGCTGCGAGGTTTTCTGATGCCTCGAGATCTTCGGCCCGACGGGCCATTTTTTCCGAGTGCCGCGCCACCGCGTCATTCGTCCGGGCGCGGTGGCGGGTCGCGTCATTGACTGATTTGAATGCCTCGGCGACCTCGTTGGCGATGCTCTTCTGGTTCGCTTCCAGCATCGCGTAATAGGACTGGAGCCTCGCCTCGGCGACGTCCTCCTCTTTCGCGATTTCGGAGAGAAGCGGAAGAATGACCCCAACCTGGACTCCGTAGTTGTCGTTGGTGTGCTGCCCACCGGTCGAGTCATTGGCGTAAGCCGCTTCCAGAAAACTGAACCAGGGAATGCGCTTTGTTTTTACGAGATGAAGCTCTGACTCGGCGATCGCCTGCTCATGCTGGAGAATGCCAACCTCACCCCGGTGGGCAAAGGCCATCAGGGTAAGGTAGTCGAGATCGGTATCCCGCAACGAAATACCACTGCGAAGAAGATTGTCATCCACGCGGATCCGCGATCCGTCAGCGAGACCGACACGGGCGGCAAGGGCGCGCTTGGCAGCTTCGAGTTCCATTTCAGCGGCGTCGGCCGCAAGTTCCAGGCCGGGAATTTTCAAATCTTCAAAGCTGAGCTGATCGAGAGTGAAGGCGCCGCCCGAGTTGAGCAGTTTTTGCTCCCGTTCCACATGCTTTTTGATGATGGAAATCTGACTCTTGCTGACGGCAAGTTTTCGGGAAAGAAACTGAAGTTGTTCGTACTGCTCACGCACTTCGAGAATGACCTGACGCTCGGCTGCGGTGATCTGGTAGTTGGCCATCTCAACACGTCTGGCGGCCTGATCGATGAGAGCTTTCATCTCGGCAGGCTTCGGCAGCCAGAATCGAACCTTTACACTGGCGGTCTGGTCACGGGCGAGCCGGTTCTGCCCGTGAAACACGTTTTCATCCGTTCGGGAACGAAACACCTCGCTATCGGAACTGCTCCGGTTGGTTGTGCCGCGATTGTCCGTGTCGCGAGAGCTGGTCTGAGTTTGCAGCCTCTCCGTTTCGGTACGAATGACGCGATCCGAGTTGGCGCCCGGGATGACCTGCTCGGTAAAACTCGTAGTCCGGGTTCCGCTGGTGGTTTCCCCGCCCGTCGCGTTTCCGTTCAGTCCTCCGGATTCCGTTCTGTTGCCACGAGTGGTGAATGTCTCGGTGGATGTCCCGCTGCGCGTGTAGGGATCATCGAGCTGGATGTTCGCATCGCGGGAAATCCCGAATCTGAGCTCGGGGTCGCGCCATTGCACAGCAGCACGCTTTTTTGCCTCCTCCACCGGAATGTTGTGCCGCAGCGCGACCAGTCCGGGATCGTTTTGCAGGGCGAGCACAGTGAGTTCACGCAGTCCCACAGCTCCTGTCGGGACAGACTCCTCCCCTTCCGCCGGCAGAAGCCCGGAAAATAGAATCGATAGGAAACCCAGCCAGGCGAAAAGATCGCGAGGCACGGCTTCCCTGTTATGTCGTGACGACATGGAAGTGAGTCAGTTGTGTTTCAAGCAAACAGTGTGCGCCGGGAAGGCGTATTCGTATGGCTTTCCGGCGGGATTGGCAAGCCTTGTTCATCAGGAGAAGGCGGCTCTGCAGCCGCAGTCTGTGGCTACGGCTTGGTTGCAGTGACCAAATCAGCCTCCGATTCCTCTGCATAACTCCCCTACTTTCAGGATCTAGGAAATCTTGACAATTCTGTCACAAAAAGGCCATAACCGATCATTCCGATTCATCCGATCCGGATTATCCCTCTATGACCCTCCCAAACAAGATGGACATGGCAGTCGTTGCCGTGTCATTTTTCTTTCTTTCGCATGCGTTCAGTGATGTCCGCATCAACGAATTCAGCGCGCTCTCGTCGGACCGGCTCCTACAGTGGTCGGACTCGGGCCTCCCCCGTGTCGGAGCAGGAAAACCCTGGTGGGAAGCGGATTTCGATGACACAAAATGGCCCGCCTCCCCGGCACCTCTCGGATTCAACTACGGAACCGTCGCCACCAACCTGAGCGCATTGATGGAGGGAAATGCTACCTCTCTCTATCTGCGCCAGACCTTTACCGTTTCCGCAGCCGACGCGGCCTCGGTGGAGGACCTGCTGCTCGATATCGATTACGATGACGGGTTCATCGCCTACCTCAACGGAGTGGAGATTGCCCGGGCCAACATGGGGGCGAAACATGGATTCTGCTACGCCGACCAGCCTTCCCTGAACTCCCACCCGTGGACCGGAAACGAGACTTTCAACCTCGGTCAGGTTTCCGATCTGCTGCAGGAAGGGGAAAACATCATCGCGATCCAGCTCCACAATTCCTCCCTTGGCTCCAACAATCTGTATCTGGATGCCGGGTTGAAAAAGGCGGCAGGAGGCCTCGTGAATTTCGTTTCGAAGGGCAGTTCCTGGAACTATTTCATCGGTCTCGTCGAACCCTCAGGAGGCGTTTTTGACCCGACTTTCCTCCCCGATGCGGAGCCGTATGAACCGGAATGGGCGAGAGTCGATTTTCTGGATGGAACCTGGGATTCCGGCGCAGGCCCGCTCGGGTTCGATGCCAACGCTCACTACCCGCTCGGAACGGATCTCGATTCGATGAGAAACAATCAGTCCGTGCTCTACACAAGAAAGACATTTTTTCTCTCACCAACCCAGCTGACATCGATATCGACTGTGGATCTGACAGTGGATTTTGATGACGGCTTTGTTGCCTTTCTCAATGGAAAAGAAATCGCCCGTTCCAATTTGGGGACCTCCGATGTCTTTGTCCCTTTCGATGCGACAGCGCCGGCGGGCCACAATGCCAGCATGGATTCCGGAGGCAGCAACCCCACAGCGATCGAGACATTTGCCATCGACAAAGCACTGCTGACGGAGGGCGATAACGTGCTCGCCATCCAGATGGTAAACAGCAGCCCGGGAAGTTCGGATTTGATGGTGATTGCGGATCTGACCACGAACGGTGGAAGCGGCCCCGTTCTCGTCGCCAATGACGATATCCACAAGTATTTCATCGGAACGGAGGAACCCTCGCCGGTTGAGGACAATAGCGAAGCAACGGTCGAGCCGAAATTCGTCGACTGGATCGAGCTGCACAACGACGGGCCCTCCGCGGTCGATCTTACCGGGTGGTCGCTGACCGACGATGAGGATGAACCTCAGGCATGGCTTTTTCCGTCAGGAACGCAGATCGAGGCAGGCGGGTATCTGCTCGTTCTTGCATCCGGTCTCGAACCTGCGCCGGGTTCAACGGACTTTCTCCATGCGAATTTCAAACTTTCCGCCAACGGTGAATACCTTGGCCTCTACGACAACACCGGTACGGTCGTGACCGAATTTGATTCCGAATATCCGAAACAATACGATTTCCATTCCTACGGAACGGAGCCCGGCGGAGGCGTAAGCTACGGGTTTCTCAGTGAACCAACTCCGGGAGCGGCCAATGAAGGTCCTTTTCTGTCAGGCCGGGCAAAAAGTCCGGACTTCAGCACAGAGGGTGGTTTCCACAGCGGGACGGTCCCGCTTTCTCTCACCAGCGAAACTACCGGTGCGACGATTCGCTACACGACGGACGGAACCGTGCCGACTCTTGCAAACGGAACAGACTACTCGACCGCGCTGTCCTTAACCCCCATCGACGACAAGACCGGCCACGTCATCCGGGCACGCAGCTTTGCCCCCGGCATGATTCCGTCGAAGGTGAAAACCCACACCTTTCTCATCAATCAAAACCCGAATCTCGCTTCGACGCCGGCACTGATTTTTACGGGAGACGAAGACCGCTCTCTCTACAAGAAGCACGGCATCCTCGCGATCGAAGGAGGCACCTACGTCAACAACCGCTGGCAGGCCGACGGAATCAACAGTTACAACATCCCGATCAACCGCGGTCAACAGTGGGAACGCCCCGTTCATCTGGAGCTTCACTATCCGGACGGAAGGGAAAGCCTGAGCGAGGACGCCGGCATTCGCGTCTCGTCCAGCAACTACTCCCGGCCACGCCTGAGACTGGACAATCCGGGTAGCTCCCCCTGGCCGAGCAATCACACGCAAAAACCGTCCTTCAACCTCTACTTCCGGGGCGATTACGGGGCCGATGAAATCGATTTCCCCTGGGTGTCCGATAAGTATCCCGTCGACAAATTTCGACAGCTTCGTGTGCGTGCCGGAAAAAATGACATCAAGAATCCCTTCATCGCTGATGAAGTGGTCCGGCGTCTCTATTCCGATATGGGACAGGCGAGCAGCAACGGGATTATCAACTCGGTCTACATCAATGGAGAATTGAAAGGGTTCTTCAATATGACAGAACGTCTTCGCGAACCGTTCTTTCAGGAGCACCATGACAGCAACGAGGAATGGGATGTTCGGCAGGTAAGCGATTTCGCAAACGGCGACAGCGCGAAATGGAACGAGATGGTCAATCTGTCGAATCAGAACCTGGCAGTTCTTGCCAACTATCAGGCTCTCCGGGGAATGCTCGATGTCGACAACTTCATCGACTATCTCATTCTCAATACCTACGGCTGCACCTGGGACTGGCCACAGAACAACTGGGTCGCGGCACGGGAACGATCCGATGAAGGGCTCTGGCGTTTCTATGTATGGGATGCCGAAGGAGCAATCGGGCGAAACCGAAATCCCTCCTACGACACCCTGCAAACGGATCTGATCAACAAAAACAACGATATTCCCCGGCTCTACAAGCGGCTCAGGACAAGTCCGGAGTTCCTCCTGCGCTGGGCGGATCGCGTACAGAAACATTTTTTCAACGGAGGTGCGCTGGATGACAGCAATGCCTCCGAGTCGAATTTGTCGAAACACTGGACGGAACTGGCTGCCGAATTCGGCCCCCTGCTCAGCTATCTGCACGGTGAAACAGTCAACAACTCGCGTCTCGCTCAGTGGACCTCCCCGACAACCGGAAAACGCACCTACCTCTTCGGACCAAACGCGACACAGTTTCGCAACCACGGACTCTGGCCCGACCTGCGACCACCCGTTTTCTCACAGCACGGGGGTGACGTTCCCGGAGGCTTCAACCTTACAATGACCCACAGCGGGCCGAACGGATCGCAAATCTACGTGACAACCGACGGAACGGACCCACGCCTCCCCGGAGGCGCCGTTGCTCCCACCGCCTCCCGCTACTCGAACGGTGTCGCCCTTTACAACGCGAGCACGACAGTGAAAGCCCGCGTTTTCAACCCGAACAACAGCGAGTGGAGTGCTGTCAACGAAGCCACTTACGCTGTGGGAATTTCCCCCGTCTATATCAATGAAATCCTGACGCACACCGACCTGCCGGAAATCGACAGCATCGAACTTTACAATCCGAATCCGGTCCCGATCGATCTGCGCGGCTGGTATCTGACGGACGATGAATCGACCCCGAAAAAATTCCAGATCCCGCCCGGGACCACGATTCCGGCAGAAGGTTATCTGGTATTCGATGAAGACGATTTTTTCACCGGGCCGGAAGCCTTTCGTCTCTCCGAATACGGGGAGGATGTGTTTCTTTTCAGCAGCAATTTCACCGGGGAACTGACCGGCTATTCGCATGGCTTCCATTTTCGCGCAGCGCCGAACGGAGTATCCTTCGGGCGCTATACCGACAGCCAGGGCAAAGTCCATTTCGTCCTTCAGGATTCAAAAACGCTCGGAGCAGAAAACTCCGATCCGCTCACTGGTCCGGTCGTCATTTCCGAAATTCACTACCGCCCACCCGACTTCCCCGGAGACGTCGACAATGACATCGACGAGTTTATCGAGCTGACGAATATTTCTATCGACACGGTCCCCTTGTATGGCACCGACACCAGCGTTCCCGGCTACGGTAACAACGCACTGAATGACACCTGGAGATTGCGAAACGCGGTCGACTACGACTTTCCCGTCGGAACAGAGCTGGCTCCCACCGAGCGCATTCTCGTAGTGGGCTTCGATCCGGAGAACAATCCGGCACAGCTCGCCGATTTCCGGACGAAGTTCAACGTCCCCGGGAACATTCGAGTCTTCGGTCCCTGGTCCGGAAAGCTCGACAACTCGGGGGAGGAAATCGAATTGAAGTATCCGGGATCTGCGGACTCCACTCTTTCCTTTTTTGTCCCCTACTACACGATGGAGGAAATCGACTATCGCGACAGCGCTCCCTGGCCCCCGGAAGCTGATGGCCTTGGTTCATCCCTTCAGCGGATCGACCTGTTTGGCTTTGCCAACGATCCGCAGAACTGGCAGTCGGGACCCCCACAGGAATTCCCGCTCCGTGATTCCGACGGCGACCAGATGGATGACCTGTGGGAACTTCTCAACGGCCTGACCGTCGGAGTGGACGACGGCGGCCTCGACCCTGATCTCGACGGACATTCGAATCTGGAAGAGTTTCGGGCGAGGACATCCCCGCGCGACCCGGCAAGCTTTCTCAAACTGGAAGTCGATGAATCACCCGGGGGGCTGACCCTCCGGTTTATGGCTTTGACAGGAGTCGCCTACACGATCCAGGTAACCGATTCTATCAGCCCTCCGGTTGTCTGGAACAATCTTGAGGAAATCGACCCGCCGACTCAGGACACGGAAATGACCGTCGCAGTGATTCCAACCGGGCAGCGCCGTTTTTACCGTCTCATCATCACTCCGGCCGAATAGATCAAATTGGTGTACTCGAAAGGGAAAACCCGCATTTCCAGCGTTGTGAAAGAGCTCTCCACCCGCCCTGTCTCCCCGTCCCGCTTCCAACTTGGCGACGACCTCCGCATCGAGCGGCACGAGGCCAAGTATATCGTGCCCTACCGGTTCATGCCGGAGATTCGCCGGTATCTCGCTCCTCTTGTGGAACGGGACAAACACGGCATCGGTGACATTCCGAAATACCTCGTTCGCACGATTCAACTCGATGACCGCGCGCTCTCACTGCACTACGCGAAAGAGATTGAAGCCCTGAACCGTTTCAAACTCCGCATCCGCACCTACGGCACGGATGGAAAAGCCCCCTACTTCGTCGAGATCAAGCGCAAGATTCGCGATCTCATCGTGAAGAGCCGCTCGGTCTTGCAACCCGGTGACTACAGCCCGGAACTCTTTCTCCATCCCGGTGCCTACATTCCTTTCAGTAGCGAAAAGGAACACCTGAACTACCTCGATTTTCTGCGACTCAGTCAGGAAATCGGAGCGCGCCCTGTTCTCATGATCCAGTACGAACGCGAATCCTACATGGGACGACTCGAGGATTACGCTCGCGTCACTTTCGATACCAAAGTTTGCTACCAGATGACACCAAGTTACGATTTTTCCTACGTCAACGATCGCAGATGGACGCGGGTCGACACCGCGGTCGGCCTGCGGTCCGATTGCGCCGGCTGCGTCATGGAACTCAAGAGTAAACTCGGTATTCCCCGCTGGATGCTGGACATGGTTCGCCACTTCAATCTCACCCGGGTTGGTTTCTGCAAATACTCTGCCGCGCTCAGGCTCGACTCCTTTCACGCCGGCTTCCAGTATTCCGAAGGAAGTGAGAATTGCACTCCTGACTCCCGATGGTAAAACACCTGCCGCACTGATCATTTATGGAAAGCCTTCAAACATTGCTCGGCCCGAACCGGCTTCTCAACGTCACCGAAGTCCTCATCGCCTTCTGTGCCGTTTTCGTTCTCACGTCGATCATCACGACGGTCTATCGAATGACCCACCAGGGATTTTCCTATTCGAGGATTTTCGTTCAGGCGATGCTGCTCGGTTCGATTACCTCCTGCCTTATGATCATGGTGATCGGAAACAATCTTGCTCGCGGTCTCGGTATTCTCGGTGCACTCGCCATCATTCGTTTTCGAACACCGGTTCGCGATCCGCGCGATATGGTATTTCTCTTCTGCAGCCTCGCTGTCGGGATCGGTTGCGGCGCCCGCGTCTTCGCTGTCGCCACGACGGGAGCTCTGTTCTTCAGTGCCGTGGCGCTTTATCTCCATTGGGCCCCTTTCTCTGCCAAAAGTGAATTTGAAGGGCTCCTCCGTTTCCTACTTCCTCCCGACTCAAAGTCGCACGATAAACTGCGCGCCATCTTCGAGACGCATCTGAAATCAGCCACCCTCATCGCCGTTCGCGAAGCCGCACAGGGGGACTTGCTCGAATACTCCTACCAGGCAAGCCTTCTCCACGCCGACTCGCAGCAGCCCCTCATGGAGGAAATCCGAAATCTGCCCGACATCGAGGAACCCAATCTCCTCATGCAGCGCTCAACCGTAGAAATCTAGATCGCGATGGCGGAATCGGAAGAAAACGCAGCTCCCCATGTGACCCGGTACCGACGCCCGTGGTGGCGGAGCCTGATCCAATACTGGCCTCTCGTCATTTTTCTTTGCGCCGGATTAGCGGCCATCCTTCTCTATTCCAGGGGCGGAAAGTATCGTGTCATGACCGGGACCGCCGAGCGGGTTGTCGAAAACGTGGCCCCGCTGGAGTCGGCCCGCATCGCCAGTATTCATGTGGAGGTGGGGGATCATGTAAAAGCCGGGGATGTCATCGCCCGCCTCGACACCGCCATCATCGACGCCGAAAATGCCGTGCAGAAGGAGCGGATTTTCCGTTCGCGACTCGAGGCTCAGCTCGATCAGCTCAGCCTCGAGAGACAATTCTCGGTCACGCTCCAGGAAGCAAAGCAGGCCCTCCGAGAAGCGCGTATGGAAATGGCCGTGACAAAAGTCGAGCATGAAGCGCTCGTAAAGGAAATCGAAAGGCTGAAGCCGTTGCTGCAACAAAAACTGATCAGCGCCGAGTCGATGGCGGCGAAGCAGGCTCGCGAATCAATTCTCCGCGAAACGCTCAAGCTCATGCCCGATCACATCGATGCCCTTACCATTGAAGTGAATCGTGCCAACGACCAGAAAATCTCGGCGCTGGAGCGCATGCGTGAAATGGAGGAAACCGTCGCCAGTGCAACCGGTGAAGAGGGAGAGGCAGTTAAGCTACTCAACCTCCGCAGGGAAGGATACACCTTACGGGCGCAGCAGGATGGAGTGGTCGCTCAAATCGATCAGCAGCCAGGGGATGTCGTCAGCGCCGGTTCGAGCATCGCATCGATATTGATCCGGGGCCCTGTCCGGGTCGTCGGTTTTCTGCCTGAGAATGATCTGAGCTCCGTTTCCATCGGTTCCCCTGCCAAAATCTATCCTACCGTGTCTCTTCGTGAAACGGGCGTAATTCCCGCGAAGGTGATGCAAATCAGCCCGGCGGTGTACTCCCTGCCGGAGCGGGTCAGCCCGATCCGCGGCCAGATCGTCAGAGGGAGACAGGTGGTGCTGGAGCTGAACCGGGAGGCCAATCTCGTCCCCGGGGAAACAGTATCCATTGAGATCGAATCCGTCCGCTTCCGCAAGCCTCTGGTTCGGAACTGAACATCCCTTTCCCGCGCAGGGAAAAACGCGATCAAATCGATCACGGCATAAATGCATTTCGTATAACCGGAAACCGCTCCCAATCCTGCTATAGACATCCCGTGCATACACCACGGAAA
The DNA here is from genome assembly GCA_022361255.1 of Verrucomicrobiales bacterium. Classification (GTDB taxonomy): domain Bacteria; phylum Verrucomicrobiota; class Verrucomicrobiia; order Verrucomicrobiales; family DEV007; genus Arctic95D-9. The sequence continues at coordinate 13,117 of JAKSBG010000190.1, read as the reverse complement.
ACATTTGCAGTCACCCCGCCAAACTCCGAATATCGGTATATCAGCAAATTTGTGTAAGGATTCCAATCCTGACACGTTCTAATTTGTGAAGATAAGAGCAAGATGCTTTTCGACCTGACCATCCCACCAACCCTCTACCGGGAACGACGATGTTGAACGAATCCACGTTCCGCGTCGGTCTGGCAGCGGTAAACATTCAAAGCGGGAGGTCTATCCGTTCCCGTGTGGCATCGTCTTGTTGTTTCGGAGAGCTACGCTCCCGCTTCTCCCTCCTTCTGCATAAGCCTTTCGCTTTCAGAAGCACCATTTTCCCGCGCATTGGGCACCGTATCCGGCCCGAAGCCCTGCTCATTTTCCAAGCTTTTGCGCCTCCTCACGGGAGTAGGTGCGAAATACAAAAAACAAAGACATAAATATGAAGAAACTACTAACTGTTCTCTCCATCGCATGTGCTGCATTCGCCAGTATCGCCATTTCCGGCGAATACCCCGATATCAGCATCAGTGAACTGGAAGAGGCGATTAAGAAAGACAAAGTCATCCTTCTGGATGTAAACGGTTCGAACTCCTACGCCAAGGGTCACATTCCCGGAGCAATTGATTTTCGCGCCAACCAGGAAAATGTCGCGGCACTACTCGGTGACGACAAAGACAAACTGGTTGTCGCCTATTGTGGAGGGCCGTCCTGTGCCGCATACAAAGCAGGTGCCAAAGCCGCTGAAAAAGCCGGATTCACCAAAATCAAACATCTCTCTGCAGGCATCTCCGGATGGCTTCAGGCCGGCAAGGCCACAGAAAAATCAGACAAAAAGAGCTGAATTCAGGTCTATACCTGAATCTCACAGATTCTAGTTACTTGAAAGGCGTTCTCGCAGTTGGCGGGAACGCTTTTCTTTTTTTCACAACTCACGGTGTGCCCGTTTTCCAATCCGGATGAGTCTCACGGAGAATGCGCAGGATCGATGACTTTTCCCTGTCCGGCAGATAGGCATATTCCGGATCCGCTTTCTCAATCGAGAGAGCGTCATTGATTTTTTCCACAATCAGTTCGCGGGCATTCTCCGGAAGAGCGGAAAACATCCCGCTGTAAATCATATAGCTGCAACGGTATCGAAACAGCCTTGTCGCAAGATCAAAATCTTTGAGTGATTCCCCTCCCCCCGCGACGTGTCTTGCTCTGCGAAATGCGTCCACAAAATCCGGATCTCCGGAAATCCCGCCGGCAGGCAGCTGTGCTTCATCCGCGAACAGGAGATAACGAACCAACTCATCAGCTCGCGGATCCCATTCAGCCCCGGCATCTTCAGAACCCCACACTCCGCCCTTCTCCTTCCAGGTGCGGTATCGGTAGTGGAACTCAAGAATTCGATTCGTGAAGCCCGCCTGGTGGTCGTGTATGAGATGGGCCAGCACATCACTGGTTGCCACAGGAAAAAGGGACCAGTCGAACCGCTCTCCCGGTAATACCGCAGTGAGTTCAATCCCTGACGGAGTAAAACGCCCGATCGCATTTCCTTTGTGATCTTTCAGGGCTTTATCCCCCGTCACATACCATCCCCCCATTCTTTCGCTGAAGGGAATCTGGTGCCCTGTCTGGTATCTGCGAAAAGAATCGAGACTGCCTCCCCGGGTCCCCGGAATGACAGACTTGATCACCAGCCCCGGTACGCCCCGGGTATCTTCGTCTGAGTGACAATTCATGCATCGCCGGGACCGCTGAATCTCCAGCGGGCTCCCGTTTTTCGGAATTTCAAAGATATAGAAAATTCCACCCAGGTCCGGATCCATCGATATGACTTCGATCTTGCCACCGGGGATGTATCCGACATAAACCTCCTCATTGAAATAAATCGCTCTCGGCGAACGGGGCGAAATCAGGGAAAGTTGAAGACTGGTCGTCGAGAAAACAAGCGTCTGGGACTCCTTAGGAACATCCAGCAACTCCAGCAGATTCGACAGGAATGCTTTTTCACTGCCGCCTTCCAGAGACAAGGATCCCTCTTCCAGGCGATTCTTGATCATGGTAAACGGATCCCGCAGCGGTCGTTCCCAGTATAGGTGTTCCGGAGAATCGAGATCGGAGAAGTCGTCCCCGGAAACGTCTACCTCATAAAAGAGTAGTGCCGCGACGACACTAACCATTCCAATTCGTTTTCTCATGGTGAACTGCGGTGGATGATAGTCCCCGAAAGGGAAAGGTCCCGATAGAGAATTTCCGCATATCTCTACTTCGAAGAAAAAAATAGACAACCAAATGATATCGGCTCGACCGATGCTCCACCGGCTGATGAAACCTAGACTTCCTGCCTCAATGGCAAAGCCCCTGATCGCGTGTCCGGTGACGCGAACAACCCCGTTTCAAAACAAAAACAGCGGGAGCACCTTCCCGATTTCAATCGATACCCCAGCGTCGAAAGAATCCTACTTTTTCCCTTTACCTAATCCCAGACCACTTACCCCGCCATTGGCAGCCAGCACGGCAACTTTGTCAGCGGCAGTGAGATTTGCGCTGCCTGCAACTTTTGCGAGAGCCACAGCACTGAGGGGCGAATTATCGATCAATACATCTTTCAGGTCTGTGCTGGAGAGAACCGGATTGGATTTCTGCATATTCGAAATCAAGAAACCCTGACTTAGGTTTCCCTGTCCGATCAGAAGATCTTTGAGATGCTCTGATTCCATCGCAGGAACACGATTCAGGACTGCGTCGAGATCGGCCGTGGACAAAGGAACCAATGCCAACAATTCACCCAGCAAATCGAGCGAGGAAAGACTTCCATCCTGAATCGCTGCATTTGCGTCAGGGTAGTTCCCGGTGCCCGTGGGCGGTCCGCCTGGTCCACCCGGTGTGGGAATCGCGCCGTCGAAGACACGAGCCTGCTGGTCATTCGACAACAAGGAAAGCGTCTTTGCCAGTGATCTCCCGTAATTGAGATAATTCGCCGCCGGGCGGCCGGAATCAGCAGCGATCCGCGACGCAATCATCTGCGCCGACTGATCAGAATCGGTGATCTGTGCCAGGCCCTCCTCCGGCAATCCGAGGAGCGAAATCAAGACGATCCCCGCAATTTGACTGAGTGATTTCATTGTGTTCGGCGCACTCTACCTCAATTGAGAATTATTGCAAATATGATTTTTATATAAAATCATATTCCCATTTGAGACATTTTCACTCTTTCACAACGGGAGCCAGGTAGATGTCGCGATACTTCACCGCGGTGTGATCTCCCTGAAGATAGATGGGACCGGGAGCCATTGGATCGGTATGGATGGCTCCTCCTGTCGGTCCGGTCACCGGTTGATTATCGATCACTTTCACCCCGTTCAGAACGACCGTGACGTGTCGGTCCACCAGGGTGAGATCATAGGTTTGCCACTCACCCGGCGGCCTGCCCGCATTTTCGGAAGGCGCGATCCGGCTGAAAATAGCACCGACCCCCTGGAGGCCCTGCATCCGGCTGTCTCGATCCACAACCTGCGCTTCATACATTCCACGAAGATACACGCCGCTGTTCCGATCCGCCTCGATCAGAAACTCAATGTGTAGCCAGAAATCCTCGAACTCCGCCTCTGTCCGGAGATTCGCATGATCCCCGGTCGCACTGAAATCGGTCTTTGGAGTTTCGTTTACCAGCAGCCCGTCTTTCACTTTCCAACCATTGATCTTGTCCGTTTCGTACGGGCGCCAACCGGTCAGGTCTTTTCCATTGAACAAAGAAACCGGATGCCCGAACCGAACCTTCGAAAGATCCGGCGGAGACGTTGGCATTGGAGGAATCGATTTTCCGGTGAAAGGAATGATTTCCTCTGCTCCCCCGTCGCGGGGACTCCGACGAAGCGTTCCGTCGAGCCTGCCGTCTCTAATTCCGACCTCCACCAGCTGCTCGATCATTTCCTTGCTACCCTTCTCCTTCCGCTTTGGTTTCAGCGTGAATGAAACCCTGCCGTCTTTTACGGAATCGATCCGGTAGGGACCTTCGGGACCAACATATACCCGCATGCGGACTTTCCCCTCGCCGTCTTCTTCAAAAAAACTCATCCAGGCCGGCTCACCCGATTCCAATTCGAGCGACCAGTCCCCCATCAGATTTTCCGGAATCAGCTCGGCACGCAATTCCCAATGAAACGCAAGAAGAAGGAGAATCAGAAAAAAGCGAACGGAAGGACAGAAATTCGATGAGTCAGAGGCGGTCATTGCGGTAAAATCGAAGCACTATACAGAAAGACCAAAACGCGACACGCCAAAAACGTGTTCCGGAAAGAGGCAAACTCCCCCCTTAACAAAACCTTGCCGGATCGATACGCGTGTCGGTTGGCGTGCCGTCCCTGCAGAGATCCGAGACCAGCTTGCCGGTGACAGGACCGAGGCTCAGCCCGATCATGGCATGGCCCGTAGCAACAATCGCATTTCTGTATCCGGGGACAGCCCCGACATACGGGAGTCCATCAGGGCTGCAGGGACGGAGGCCGGACCAGGGTTCATGCCCCTCGAAGTCGACCGGCGTAAAATCCGGAAAAAAACGGCAGAAAGAATCGATAATCCCCTGCAAGCGCAACGGCGCAACCGAAAGGTCATTCCCACAGATTTCCATCGTTCCTGCAACGCGGAGTGTTTCCCCCATCGGGGTCACGGCAACTCTGCCCTCTTGTAAAAGAGAGCACAATCGAGGAATCTTCTTCGGCTCTGTCAGGGTAAATGAATACCCCTTCCCGCCCTGCATCGGCAGACGAAGCCCGAGTCGCTTCGCAAGCAAAGGCGACCACGCACCTCCGGCAATGACAAATTGATCCGCCTGCACCCTTTCACCTCCTGAGAGGACCGCCCGATAAATGCTCCCGTCTTTGCATTCAAAATCGACGACTTCAGAACCGCGAAACTGTCCCCCGTTAGATTCGATGCCCCGCCGCAGCGCGTCGAGAAACGAGACCGAATCGAGGTGGGCATCCTGCTCGAACCAGACCCCGCCCCGCACATTCATCCGGATGTCAGGATCGAGTTCGCGCAGCCGCTCCGGAGAACAAACCTCAGCCTGTATTCCGAGACGATTGGCTGCTTTCGCCACTTCCCGCTCCTCTTCCAGCGCTTTCCCCGTTTCGCAGAGCATCAAGAGACCGCGCCCCACCAGTTCGAAATGCAACTCTTCAGAAAGTTCTTCAAAAAGCGCCCTGCTCTCGAGGCTGAGATCCCGCAACAGCTCACTGGTGTCGGCAACATGACGTCTGTTCGCATGCCGGAAGAACTGCCAGCACCAACGCGCCAGATCTGCATCAAGCCGGGGCCGGATCGAAAACGGACTGCGCCGGTTCAGCATCCACTTCAGCCCCAGTGAAACCATTCCCGGAGCCGCCAATGGCGTAAAGTGGCTGGGGACAATCATACCGGCGTTCCCGTCGGAGCAGCTTTCTTTTCCCGTGGCATCCCGGTTCACCACCGTGACCCGGTAGCCCGCCTTCGCAAGAAAGTATCCGCAACAGAGACCGATGACGCCACCACCGATCACGAGAACATGCCGCTCGCCCGCCATCTCAGGAATCGGTCTTTCCGTCCCAGTTGTCCCACCAGGCACGAAACTGGTTCCACTGGCGTTTCAAAAAATCTTCCTGACTTGCGGAAAGCCGGTCCGTCGCATTGATGTGATACTGGAAAGCCTCATGCCCCTCCAGAACCATGAGCTTCTTGTAGAACAAAACCAGATCAGGACCTTCGTCATACTTTGAAAGAACATGAAGCGCATCTTCCAGTTCCCGAGCAAACCGACGCGCCTCGACGTCACCTCCCGCAGCCCGCTCGCATAGCTGCACATAGCGCAGGACTTCGCGCGGCAGGGCATTGCCGACTCCGGTAATAGCACCCTGCGCTCCGCATCGAACGAATCCGTGAAACACCTGCGTATCAACGCCCACCATGAGAGTAAGTTCCGGATCGGATCCGGTGATGTGCTCAGCGGCGTAGGTCAACGAATCCGCCCCGCCGAACTCTGTGAAGCCGACCAGATTTTTGTGATCCTGACGAAGCGAGAAAAAGAGATCGGCTTTCGTTTCAAACCCGTAGTAGGGGCTGTTGTAAATCACTGCAGGGAGATCGTCACCGGCTTCGAGCACAGAAGCGAAATGATCAGCCTGCGCGGCCGGGGAAGTTCCGCGGGAAAGGAGTCGGGGAATCACCATCAACCCGACCGCCCCCGCTTCCTTTGCGTGGGCGGCATGATCTGCGGCGCGCGCTGTACTTTGCGCGCCAGTGCCGACAACGACCGGGACTCCGGCTTCCGTGAGTCTGCTTACCCCCTCCTTGCGCTGGTCGTCGGACAACAGCGGCCAGTCGCCCATCGAACCGCAATAGACGACCGCCCTCATCCCGGAATCGATCAGCCACTTCCCCGTTTCCACAAGCGCATCATATAGCGGTTCCCCCCTTTCGTTGCAGGGAGTCATCAGAGCAGGGATCGTTCCCTGAAACACGTTTTTCATAGCAGGATATCGAGTTTCTACATTTATCGTTTAGGGATCAGGACGCGGGAACGGCGGTCTCCGACAACAACGTGTCCGAGCGGATCTCCCCCGTCAGGTTTCCGGAAGTGCCACACCGCACCGGGGCGGGTAGGTTGTTCACGCATTTTACCGGGAGCGAGGATACCGTAGGACTTCTCCACTCCGGAGGGACTGATCCAGAATACTTCGACCGCATCCCCGCTCCGGTTGAACAGGGCAATCGAAAAACCGGCCCCATCCGGAGCCGACGCAGGCGGATCCTTTCCCTTCCCGGCGGGGTGAAATGAGAGACGGGGCAGCTGCTCCGGATCAGGACTGACCTTCGGCGCAAACTTTTCCGGGGCTCGTTCACGAAGTTCCTGCAGCTTCGCGGCATGCTCCGGCTCCGCAGCGAGATTGTCCCACTCGTAGGGATCTTTGCGTATATGATAGAGCTCTTCGCCACCGTCGTGGTAACGGATGTAGCGCCAGTCATCCGTGCTCATCCCAAAACTTCCTGTGTGGTGCAGATAGGTCAGGGCAACGTGATCCCATTCTGCTTCCGGATCCCGCAGCAGAGGGACGAGACTCTGACCATCGGCATTCTCCTTCGCAGGAATCCCGGAAAGTTCCGTGAGAGTCGGGACGAGTGAAAGCAAATCGACAGGACGGTCGCAAACACTGCCTGCCACCGTTCCCTCCCGAAGTCCGGGCGCAGTACCCCGGGGAACGCGGATCATCAGAGGCACGCGCGTGCAGGCGCGCCAGGCAGTGAACTTCTGCCAGTGCTCCTTCTCGCCGAGGTGCCATCCGTGATCGCTCCACAAAACCACGATGGTGTTTCCCGCGTTCGGCCCGCTCTCCAGCGCATCGAGAACCCGTCCTAACATTGCGTCAGCGAAATGAATGGAGGCAAGATAACCCTGCACCCCCTGCTTCCATTGATCGTGCTCCAGAATGTGAGGAAAGTAGCGGTTCCTCCCCGCTTTGACACCAGCAGCCGGCAAGTCATCGAGGTCTCCCTCTTTATATCCGGGAGGCAGTTGTACCTCTTCCAGCGGAAACGGTTCGAAGTATTTCTCCGGCACAAACCAGGGTTCGTGAGGTCGATAGATTCCGCAGGCGAGAAAGAACGGCTTTTCGTGCTTTTTCGCAAGCTGTGCTCCCACCCACTGGGAGACCGCCCAGTCGCCTCCAAACTCTTCATCGCTCACCGGCATGGCACCCCAGTCCGTTTCGACATACTGCCAGGCCCCGCCACGGGGAAGGGATACCGGACGATCTTCCGGATAGTAGGTTTCGGGAAGGGGATTTTCTGTCGCTTTGTCAGGGAAATATTCATCCCAGGACTGTGCGTCAATGAAGTAGTGAAGCATCTTCCCCGAACCCGAGGCATGATAGCCGTGGTTCCGGAAATGCTGAGGCAAAATCGGCTCATCGGGAAGAATCTGCCGCATCTTCTGCTCATTCGCATAGAGACCGGACCGGTGGGGGGAAATGCCGGTCATCACTGCAGTGCGGGAGGGGTTGCAGGCCGCGGCCGCGGTGTGGGCATTGGTAAAGAGAACGCCGCTGGCGGCAAGCCGATCAAAATTCGGCGTGATCGTTTGCGGATGTCCGCCGAGACAACCGATCCAATCATTCAGATCATCCACCGCAATGAACAGAACATTGGGCTTCGTATCAGCAGCCCATCCAGGAGGATATGCCAGAAGAACGAGGGCAGATAGCAGAAGACGGAACAGGGTTAGGTTCATGATCCAACAGGGTTACGTGCTTCATTCAACAGGGTTACATCCTGTAGGCCGACAGAAAAAGAAGTCACAAACGGATCAGCTGGATCGAGCAGGAGGTCGGATTCGCCGGTGAGGTAGGCAGTCCCTGTCACCGTAGGCATTACACCACCTTCCTCACCGGTAGCCAATTCAATTGAACCCGTGAAAACAGAATCAAGTATGCCCGCCTGCCGCCAGATTCCTCCCGGTTCGAGTTGTCCATTCGCGGCAAGACAGGCGAGCTTAGCACTGGTTCCAGTCCCACAGGGAGAGCGGTCGTAGGCTTTCCCCGGACAGAGCACAAAGTTTTTGCTGTCCGCAGTTTCCGGGTTCGATGGCGGGCCGAATATTTCGATATGATCGATCTCCTCTCCATCTGTTCCCCTGATGTTTGCCGCCTCCAGCTCATTCCTGATTCTCCAGGTAAAATCTGTCAGTTGCTCGATATTGCCTGCCTCCAATCGCAATCCGGAAGGAGCCTCCGCGAGAAAAAACCAGTTCCCGCCCCATGCCACATCTCCGCGCACCGTGCCATATCCCGAAACAACTATTTCGACTCCAGTCGCGGACCGGTAGCTGCGAACATTCCCCACCGTGACAGTCGCTCCATCTTCAGCAAGATCCACCGTGACAACTCCAGTCGGGGTGTCGATCCGGTGTTTACCTGAACCGATCAAACCGAGGTGCTGCAAGGTAACAGCAAGTCCCATCGTTCCATGTAAACAGCCCCGCAGTACACCGACATTGTTGAAGAAAATCACGCCGGCAATGCAATCATCAGCACAGGGTTTGCAGAGAAGTGCCCCGACCATGGCATCGTGTCCTCTGGGTTCACAAACTGTCGCAGTCCGGATCCAGTCATTTTCACAGGCAAAAGCCTCCCTTTTTTCCCGCATCGTTTTCCCGCAGGGTTCCGGCGCACCTCTAACGACAACCCGGGTCGGCTCCCCACCGGTATGGGAATCAACCACGCGGATACGCTGGAGAGATTTCTGACTCATGATCCGATTCTGACATATTTTACTGTCTCCGTATTGCTTAAAACAAAAGTAACCGGTGCTATTTCCGCACATCCCGAGTATTTCCGAAACGATCCATAGCCAACCACGGCATGATTCGTTACTCTCACGAACGGGAGATGAACTGCACAGAAGCCCAAAACCGATTTCTCGAACAACTTGGTCGCCCCTGGCTGGGAGGCGAAGTTTTCGACGCGATACCTGACTGTGTCTTTTTCATCAAAGATACCGAAGGCCGCTACGTCACGGTTAACAACACTCTCGTGACCCGGTGCGGAGCCGACAACAAATCTGACCTGATCGGCCGCCGGGCGCGCGACGTGTTTCCTCCGCCACTCGGAGAAAGCTTTACCGAGCAGGACTTTCAGGTAATCCGCGAGGGACGCGCCATTCATGGGCAGCTCGAGCTGCACCTCTACCCGAACGGAAGCCAGGGGTGGTGCCTGACATGGAAAGAACCTATTCTGGATAAAAACGGAAATGTCGCGGGCGTCTCGGGACTGTCCCGCGATCTGCACAGTGCCGCGGAATACAATCGTGATTTCGAACCAGTGGCTTCCGTGCTGGAACATATCGACGGGCATCTCGCCGCGCCATTGAAATTGTCCGAACTTTCGGAAATGGCAAAACTATCCGGCTATCAACTCGATCAGAGAATCCGCGCGCTATTCGGACTCAGCACCGCCCAGTATATCACCCGCAAACGAATCGAGCTCGCCTGTCACCTGCTCGACCGGGGGGATGACACACTGACCGGTATCGCGCTCGATTGCGGCTACGGGGATCAAAGCGCATTTACCCGCCAGTTTCGTCAATCGACCGGAATCACCCCCGGTGCCTATCGCGACCGGGGAACGAAAACATCGTAGTCCAAACGGCGGTGCCGCCGGTGACTGCATCAGGACGACTTCGCAGCAGCTTTCAGGTCAGCAATGAGCTCATCGATGGTCCAGGTTTCATCTGTGTAGAGAGATTGGATTTTTCCGTCTCCATCGAGAACCAGCGTTCGCAAATTGTGCTGAATTGTCCCGTTCGCCTCCCCGAACCGCAGCCCCACATTCGAAGAAATTTGATCAATCACTTCTGCATCAGGTGTCGAAAGCAGGCTCCACGGCTGTCCCGCTTCATGACCGAAGGCGCTTCCCCACGTTTTCATGATTTCGGGATTGTCGTTTTCATGATCGAAGGACACCGTTAACAAGCGATAGGGTTCGGGCGCTTCAGGGTCTTCGTCCAGTTTCTCACGCACTCCTGCAAACTGATTCATCATTCTCGGGCAATACTCCGGAACCGGGCAGCGGGAAAAAACAAAAGTCAGCGCAACCGGCATTCCCCGGAAATCAGAAAGACGGACTTTTTTTCCCGTTTCATCGACAAACTCGAAGTCAGGCAGCACATCCCCCTCCCCGAGCAGATCTGACGACGAAGTTTCCTCCTCCCAGGTGATTTCACCCTTCTCCCCGGTCGGAGTCACGTCAGTAGCCCAGGATTCATCCTCGGTAACATGATAGTTCAAAGTCACAACCATTCCCGGCTCGAGCCCTTCGAACTCCGCCGGATCCAGCACGCGAAACGGCATAATCATCCTCGGCATGAAGCCGGGGATTTCCTCATGATCAATCAACATCATGTTCGGATCGTCCATTTGCTGCTGCACCACACCCCGAACCGCGAATGTCCGCGTCTGACCGGAGTCGGAGTTGTCGCCGCAGGAAATCAGAAAAATGAGAACCGGTAAAAGTGTAGAAAGAAGAGGGAGGATTTTGGTCATTACGAACAGGAATAACGCACCAACAGCCCATTCCGAAACGGGCGTTTTTCTGAAATATTACGAGTTTCCGACGTCTTGCTTCCGTCGTAATCTCCCTGACATTTCCACCATCCCGAAAAATCCCCACCACGCATGCTTCGCACTGCCCACGCCGCATCACTGATGACACTGACGCTCTTCCTGTCCGGATGCGATTCTCAGAAACGCTCGTCGACAGGTGTGCGAACGGGGGAATTCCGCGAAGTCGCTGATTTCACCTTCACGAACCAGGAAGACAGGGACTTCTCCCGGGATGAATTGAAAGGGAAAGTCTGGGTCGCAAACTTCGTCTTCACTACCTGCGCAGCCGAATGCCTCGTCCTCTCAGCGCGCCTCGCAACCCTGCAACGTCAGTTCGAGGGCAATGAGGAAGTCGCGTTTGTTTCTTTTTCCGTGGACCCTCAAACCGACACCCCGGAGCGGCTCGCACAGTATGCAGAACGCTGGCACGCAAAACCGGACACCTGGCGCTTTCTCACCGGGGACCCGGATAAAATTGACCACCTGGTCAAAAACACCTTTCTCCTGCCTGTATCCCGCGACCCGATAGAAATGGGCAAAATCATTTCCGCCAAGCTGATTCACAGCAATAAATTTGCAATCGTTGATCGGAAAGGGGTCGTTCGCGCCTACGTCGACGGCCTGCCTGAAGACTCGACGCAGACGGTTTCGCGGATCATTGTCCAGCTTCTGCAGGAACCCTCTCCCACGCACGAGTTATCATCATCAACCACTCAATCAATCCAACCATGAAAAATACATTCCTCACCCTGTCGTTGCTTCTCGCCTTTTTCGCACCTTCTCTGCCGGCACTCGAACCTGCTGTCACGGTGGAAATGGAAGTTCCCGCGATGACCTGCTCCGGCTGTTCCTGGGCGGTCACGCAAAGCCTCAAAAAGCTGGACAACGTTTCCGCAGTCTACGTCGATGCCAAATCAAAGAAGGCGGTTCTTGAGGTGTCTTCGAAGGACGCCCCCGGCAAAGCGGCGATCCTCGACGCGGTGAAAAAATCCGGCTACCAGGCGAAGAAATTCCGGGTCACCGACGAGCGCTTCTCAGCCGCGAAGAAGCGCATCTCCGCCAGCAGTTAGAAGAGCGCACGGCCGCCCGGAATTTGCCCCCGGCTCCTGCCTTACTTCCCCTTCTTTGCCGGTTTGGGTTTGGGCTGGTAGAGGCTGCGGTCAAAGCCGGGCTGGTTTTCCTCCAACCACTCCACCAACTTTGGACGCGCCTGGAGGACCCGGTCAATTCGTGCCGAAATAAAACTTGAAGGCGGTTCCTCCAGGCCTCCCATGATTGCACCTTCCGGCATCACCTGGCTGTCCCATCCCGCGAGATCCGACGGCTTGACTCCGGCTCGAAAGAGAGCACCGGTCATGTTCGGTCCGGGATGGAATTTTCCGACGAAGTCAACATTGAGATCCTCTTTGATCGCCCCTTCCCAACCGCCGGCCCAGAGGCAGGCGTTGACGAAAAAGCGACGGCAATCCTCATCGATCAGATCCTCTGAGCCGCCGAAAGAAGCGTAGACAACGCGAGCATCTTTCTTTTCACCTGACGGAGCAAGGTAGGAATCCCGGGCCCATCCGGCACTGACAACCTCTTTGTCAGGATGAAAATCCGAGCTCGGCTCGAAAGTGTTCAACACGCGAACCTCGACGAGCGGCGTCGCGTCAGCGGGTGGCTGCGACTTGTAGGCACCGGTGTATCCGTGAATCGCCCCCACCTCGGTTAAAACGGGGTGATCCCCTGCCCCGTCGACGGCAGTGACGTGACTGCCCATGATGTGGTTGTCGCCATAGTGGCTCTGCCCCCGCTCCTTGTGCCAGGTGTTGCCGAAGATCTGCTCCCCGAGTCCCCCGAGGTAATCATCCCCCTCATAAGTGTAATTGAGCTTTGCCCATTTCCCCTCCTGTTTGTTGAAGCAGTGAGTGGATGTGCGAATTCCCACGACCGGCCCACCTCGCTCGAAGTAGTCCACGAGCATGTCAGCCTGTTCGTCAGGCAGATTCATGAAGCGGGTAAAAAACACCAGGAGATCCGCAT
>JAKSBG010000289.1 GCA_022361255.1 Verrucomicrobiales bacterium | reverse complement strand
TCAGCTCTTCGCATTCTTCAACCATCTCCCGGAAAAGGGGCAGGTGGGAGGAAAGCCTCTCTTCGGGCCGCCGGCAATTCCTGCTCCGACCGATGAACAGGCTGCCGCAAAAAGTGAGATTGAAAAGGCAATCCAGGTCGCCACGGCGGAGCTGTTCCGCAAGGATACCAGCCTCGACTCCCTGCAGACGGATTGGGAAAAGGATTCATCAACACCGTGGACCCGGGTTGAAAACCTCCAGATCACGTCCCCTAACGAAACCACGTTCGAGTCTGCCGGTGACAACAGTTGGGTTGCGAAAGGCAAAGTGCCTGCTCATGACATTTTCGAAATCGAATTTGCACCCGGCAGCGCTGTGACCGGTTTGCGCGTCGAGGCATTGACCCATGAATCGATGGTCGGGAATGGCCCCGGTCGCTCTTCCAACGGCAATGCCGTTCTCACCGGCATCGAAGCTGCCATTTCCGGCGCCGATGGAAAAGAAACCTCTGTGGCGCTGGCGAAAGCCGTTGCCGACTACGAACAAAACAACTTCCCCGCCGCCAACGCGATCGACGATGACAGTCGTTCAGGCTGGGCCTTTGACGGCAACAGCAATCACGCCGATCACTGGATTGCCGTTCGGTTCGCCGAACCGGTTTCCACCGGAGAGGGGGAAATGCTGCGCGTCCGTTTGCGCTTTGAAAGCCAGTATGCAGGACACTCCTTCGGGCGGGTTCGCCTCTCCACATCGGAAATCGCCAACCCGCTGGAATTTCTCAAAGAATCAACCCTCACGAAAATCCTCGAGAAGGCGCCGGAGGAACGAAGCAGAAGCGAAAAAAGACAGGTGCAGCGTGCTTTTCGCAGCACCCGCCCCGAATTCGCCGAAGTGACTCGCGAACTCACCCGCCTCGAAGCCCGGAAAAAGAAACTCGAAGAGGGAATTCCCATGACCATGATCATGAGCGATGACAGTCCGCGGGAGACATTTGTTCTCGAGCGGGGAGCGTATGACAAGCCTCTCGAAAAAGTCACTGCAGGAGTTCCGGAAAATCTCCCGCCGCTCCCCGAAGGTTCGGAGAACAACCGCCTGGGTCTCGCGAATTGGCTCACCCAACCGGATCATCCACTGACCGCACGCGTCGCGATGAACTGGATGTGGCACCAGGTTTTTGGAGTGGGTATTGTCAAAACCGTGAACGATTTCGGCTCGCAGGCGGAATGGCCCTCGCATCCCGAACTGCTCGACTGGCTCGCCGCGGAGTTTGTCGAAAGCGGTTGGGACCGCAAGGCGATGCACAAAATGATGATTCTTTCCTCCGCCTACCGCCAGTCCTCCGACACTGGATCCGATCTCCTCGACCGGGATCCCGAAAATCGCCTCCTTGCCCGCGGACCCCGGAACCGGATGCCGGCAGAGATGATTCGGGATCAGTTTCTGGCAATGTCAGGATTGCTGAACCGGAAAATTGGCGGCCCCAGCGCCAAGCCCTATCAGCCGCCGGGTTTGTGGAAAGAACTTACCAATCGCAAAGGCTTCCAGCAGGTCTACGAACCTGATACCGGCGAAAACCTCTACCGGCGCGGACTTTATACCTACGTCAAACGCGCTGCTCACCATCCCATGATGTCGACTTTTGACGCTCCGAATCGCGAGGTCTGCACCTTCAGTCGTTCCGCGACGAATACGCCGCTGCAGGCCCTTGTTCTTCTTCACGATCCGCAGTTTGTGGAGGCTGCCCGGGTTCTCGCTGCGAAAATGCTCGACGAGACCCTGTTGGGTCCGGGACCTGACAGGGTTGCCTCCCTCATTCAACAGGGTTATGCCACCGTTCTGGCGCGTCCCCCGTCGAATGAGGAAATGGAGTTGATGCTTGGCTTTTTCGCTTCCGAAAAAAAGGCCTTCGAGACGACTCCCGGCGAAGCGGCCAAACTCTTGCAAACCGGGGAAGCCCCTGCGGCAGAGAGGCACGATCCCGCCGAGCTGGCGGCGACCACCATGCTGGTGCGTGCGCTGTTTAATCTCAGCGAAACGATTACGCGACACTAACAGGAAATTATGAACGAATATCTTCATCCGGTAGATCAGTATTTCCGTCGGCAAACGAGGCGTCAATTGATGCAGCGCGCCGGGGTTGGAATCGGTGCAGCGGCTCTCGGCTCTCTGATCGGGGAAGGACAGGCAGCTGCAAAACCCGATGGTGGTCTGCATCATCCGGCAAAGGCGAAGCGGGTTATTTTTCTGTTTCAGTCAGGCGGCCCCTCGCAGATGGACCTGTGGGATTACAAGCCCGATCTTGTGAAACGGCGCGGCGTCGACCTGCCGGATTCGATCCGGATGGGGCAACGTCTCACCGGGATGACAGCGAGGCAGAATGAACTCCCCATCGCACCTTCGATTTTCCAGTTCAGCCAACACGGCAAATCGGGAATGTGGGCGAGTGAGCTGCTTCCGCATACGGCGGCAATGGCCGATGACCTTTGCGTGGTGAAAACGGTAACCACGAACGCAATCAACCACGACCCGGGGATTACATTTTTCCAGACCGGGCATGAGCTGCCCGGTCGACCGAGTATGGGGTCGTGGATGCACTACGGTCTGGGTAGCCTGAACAAGGACCTGCCCGCTTTTGTTGTTTTGTTATCGGCTGGAAATTACGGTGCGTCGCAACCGGTTTACTCCCGCCTCTGGGGCAGCGGATTTCTTCCGACCTCCCATCAGGGCGTGCAGTTGAGGGCAGGGGGGGATCCTGTTTTGTATCTGAAGGATCCGGCCTTCGCTGATCCGGCGAGAAAACGTGGTATGCTCGACACGGTCGCGAAGCTGAATGATCTCAACCTTCAGAAGTCCGGGGATCCTGAAGTGGAAACCCGCATCAGCCAGTATGAAATGGCTTATCGCATGCAGACTTCGGTGCCGGATCTGATTGATCTGGGCAACGAACCGGAATCTACTTTCGAACGCTACGGTCCCGACTCAAAGAAACCCGGGAGTTTCGCTGCGAACTGCCTGCTTGCGCGGCGTCTCGCGGAACGAGATGTGCGATTCATTCAGCTCTATCACACCGGTTGGGATCATCATGGAGGTCTTCCCGCCGGACTTCGGACTCTCACCGGAGAGACGGACCAACCCTGCGCCGCTCTGATTCAGGACCTGAAAGAACGGGGACTTTTCGAAGACACGCTGATCATCTGGGGCGGGGAGTTCGGTCGCACGATATACAGCCAGGGCAAATTGACGGAGACCAATTACGGGCGTGATCATCACCCTCGTTCCTACACGATGTGGATGGCCGGTGGCGGGACCAAAGGAGGGCTCAGCTACGGAGAAACCGATGATTTTTCCTACAATGTTGCCCGCGACCCGGTGCACGTGCACGATATGCAGGCCACCATTATGCATTTACTGGGAATTGATCACGAGCGCCTGACGTATCGTTTTCAAGGACGGCGCTACCGTCTCACAGATATTCACGGACACGTCGTGAAGGATCTGCTGGCGTAGGGAGGGCTGCCGGACCCCACGATTCGTTTCGCAGCACAAATTACGTGCAGAATGTAATATTTCGGATATGTTATGGAATATCGAGTCGTTATGACTCGTCCTTTCTATCTATCTCTCGCACATTTCCATGGATTCGTTCAACAAGCGTTTTCTGCGTTTCGTTTTGCCGCTTGTGGCTATCGGTTTTATTTCACCGCTCCGGGCCGGCATTGACAGTGAGGTCGAACAGGCCGTCGAGCACTACATCAAAGGGCTGCGGTCGAAGGGGGTAATCCGTCGTGACGAACGCACCGCGTGGCTGGTGCACGATTTTACGACAGGCCGGAAGCTGGTAAGCATCAATGAAAACACGCCGCTTCAGGCCGCGAGCATGATCAAGCCCTATCTGGCTCTGGCATTTTTCCACGAAGTGCAGCGCGGTCGAATCATTTACGGATCGACGAGCCGCCGCCACATGGAGCTCATGATTCAGAAGAGCAACAACGCTTCAACGAACTGGGTTATGAAGCAGACCGGGGGGCCTGCCGCGACGCAGGCTTTGCTGAAACGATACTACCCCGATCTCTGCCGCAACATTCGACTCGTGGAGTATATCCCCAGCAATGGACGGACCTATGCGAATCGTGGATCTGCCGGGGACTATTCCCGTTTTCTCACGGCTCTCTGGCAGCGCCGACTGCCGCATTCAAACGAGATTCTCCGCGTCATGGGACTGCCCGGAAATGACCGCCTCTACACCGATGCGCGTCATGTGCCGAAAGGAACGCGGGTTTATAACAAAACGGGAAGCACGGCGATGTGTTGCGGCGATATGGGCATCCTCGTAGCCCGCGGACGAAACGGGAAAAGCTATCCCTACATCGTGATCGGTATCATCGAGAGCGGTCACCGCAATACCTCCTACGGTCCCTGGATTTCCCGCCGGGCTGATGTCATTCGCGAGGTGTCGAACATCGTCTATATGGGGATGAAACGGCGACATCCGCTGTAGGGGTGCGAGGAGAACGGACTTCCCGGTCCGTTTGCTGCACTGGCTCTGCGAAACGGACTGGGAAGTCCGTTCTACAGGGGAGAGGGCGAATTACTTCAGCGCGTCCAGCTCCTCGTCGGTCCACGGGGCGGTGCGGTCGGCGTGCTTCCGGCGGGCACCGGTCACTGCTTCGTGGGAAATCGACGATGCGCCGTTCCCGTGAACGTAGCGAATGTAGGTGAGCAGCTCGGAGAGCCGGTCGTCTCTCGTGATCCCGAGAGTATGAGCCGGAGCCATGAAGCCGGCCTGGTAGGTTTTTCCATCAATCGGGCCACTCAACCCCTGGAAAAATACGGGTAGGAGCTGGTCGGGATTTCCCCGGATGCGGGCGGAGTCGACGAGCGAGGGGGCGAGGCTCATGTCGGTGCCGGGCACGTCGATTCCTTTGCCGTCAGCGCCGTGACAGGAGAGGCAACTCTTGAAGTAAATCGTTTCACCGCTCGTGATCCGTTTTTTCTCCTCATCGGGCATTTCTTCGGGGAAATTCAGACCGCGATTCCAGTTTCCGAGGGAGTGGGCCCATGCCTGCACGGTGGCCGGGTCGAAGCCTTTCCCGTTCTTCAGATCCGAAATCAAAGGGAGATCCGTTTTTCCCCAGAGGGAGAGGGTCGCCGCAAACCGCACGCCGGGAACGGTGGCGTTGTTGCGACAGATCTGCTGAATGAGGTCGAAAGCATCGTTCTCCATTTCTGTTTGCGTGGCCACCAGCCCGAGCGAGAGAATCAGCTGTTTGGCCACGGCAGGATCCCGGTCGCTGGCGAGAGGACGGGCGATGGCGTCGAATGTGCCCCGCTCCGCCAGTCGGGGTTCGGCGATCTGAACAACGGCTCTCCGGATGCGGGCATCGCGGTCGAGTACGAGGTCGGAAAGCAAACCTTCGTCCGCTTTTTCCATTCCCTCGAGAGTCCAGAGGGCATGAAGGCGGCCGGGCGGACTGTCCGAAAAACGCGCGAGAACGGCGAGATGCGGGACAATGGATTCCCGGTCGGAGCGGAGAAGAATTTCGCGTTGTGCGGTGTCACGCCACCATCCGGAGGAATGCTCGAGATGGCGGAGCAGTGCGATCGTTGGTTCCGCGTTGAAAGAGGGGAGCTGCTCTTGGGAACGGGGCTGAAAGTCGCGGTGTCGGATCCGCCAGATGCGACCGTGCCGGATGTTCTGATCGAGCCCGTTGTTCTGGATGTTTTCCCGCGCCTGTGGATTGAGCCAGGGAGCGTCCTGAATGATTCCGCGATACATATCGGTCACGTAGAGCGCGCCGTCGGGCCC